>JAFLBG010000041.1 GCA_017303975.1 Bacteroidota bacterium | reverse complement strand
TAAACTGTACCGGGGGTTCGAATCCCCCCCTCTCCGCACCATTAAGTTAGTCCCCTCAAGGGACTTTTTTTATGCCTTATTATGTTTACATATTACAAAGTGAAAAGGACGGTTCTTATGCACAAAGACTAAGCCCAGAAGCACAAATACTTAACTTCAGCTTAGTTACGGCTATTACATTAAATGAAAGATGTTCTTTTGATTGTTGTGCTTGTGGAAAATTACGCTAGTGGAATACGCTTCTCTAATCGAGACGATAAGTACGTCCTTTGATATTTAAGCCTTATATATAAATAAAAAATCCCGCTATTTGCGGGATTTTTTATTTGAGAAGTATTAAGATTGTTAATATCTATTATTATTGTTGTTATTAAAAGATCTTCTTGGTTTAAATTCTCTTTTTTCTTCTTTTGGTTTAGCTTCAGACACAGTGATTTGTCTTTCTTTAATTGGTTTGCCATTTAATTCAGAGATTGCTCTTGCAGCATCCTCGTCATTTTGCATTTCAACAAAAGCAAAACCTTTGCTTCTACCAGTCATTTTATCAGTAATAACTTTAACTGATGTTACTGCACCAAACTGTGCAAAAAGTTCTTGAAGTTGTGCGTCTTTTACGTTGTAATCAAGATTTCCGATGTAAATATTCATGTTTAAAAAATAATTAATAAGCAACAAATGTATATCTAAAATTTGATAAAATCCACAAAATACTGCTTTTTATCAAAAAAATATTTTTTTGATAAAACAGCAACTGTTTGTTATTCAGTGTTTTATTTTAATTGGAGGGTTTAAACAACAGACTTCCATCGCCATAACTCAAAAAGCGATAGTTATTCCGCAAGGCATGTTCGTATATTTTTTTCCAGTTTTTACCTGCTACGGCTGCAACTAGCAACAATAAAGTGCTTTCGGGTTGATGAAAGTTTGTTACAATGCCATAGGCTGTTTTTAGTTGATAGGGTGGGGCAATTAAAATTTGTGTTTTGCAAATTAACCTAACTGTATTGTTTGTTTGCATCCATTTAATTAGTGAGTCAATAGCGATGTCTAAGAGTGTATCTTGTGCATTTATTTCATATACATCCCATTGTTTTATTTCTAATTCGGCAAGTGTTGCAGTTGGATTTATGTGTGCTTTAACTCCCATCCAGTAAATGGTTTCGAGGGTTCTTAAGGATGTTGTGCCAACTGCAATTATTTTGGTAGGATTGCTTTCTTTTATTTTTTCAAGAGTATCTATTGATACATCTATCCATTCTTCGTGCATAAAATGGTTTTCCATAGTAGCAGCCTTTACAGGCTTAAATGTACCTGCTCCTACATGCAGTGTTAAAAAATTACACGAAATGTTTTTTTTAGTTAGTTCTGAAAAAATGTGATTTGTAAAATGCAATCCGGCTGTAGGGGCAGCAACCGAGCCTTTTTCTTCAGCATACACTGTTTGGTATCTCGTTGTATCTATTGCTTGAGATTGCCGTTTTAGGTAAGGTGGTATTGGCATTGCGCCAACTGTGTCTAAAATCTCTGCAAAGCTGAGGTGTTCGGGCTGCCATGTAAAATGAATTAAGTAGGTGTCATTTGTTTTTTCAATAATTTCTGCTGTAATGCTGCAATCATTTATGTGTAGTGAAAGTGTTTTGTCTTTCCACTTTGCAGCTTTACCTACCATGCACAGCCATTTTACTTGGCCTTGCCTACTCATGGCTTTAGCTATATCGGGATATTCGTTACTTGGTTCGAGACAAAAAATTTCGATGTTTGCTTCCGTTTTATTTTTAAACAATAGCCTCGCTTGAATAACCTTTGTGTTGTTGAAGAATAGGGTAGTGTTGGGTTCTAAATAATCTGCAATATTTTTGTAGGTACTCTCGGTAATGGTTTCGTTTTTATAGATAAGTAGTTTTGAGGAGTGGCGCTCTTCTAAGGGGTATGCAGCAATTTTATCGTTTGGTAAATCGTACCAAAAATCTTTAATGGAAATATCTTTGGGATGCATAAAAATTGGCAAGCTGAAAGTTATTGGTTTTTCTCTTCAACTTGTTCATTCTCTTCAATTACTCTAAAGCGAACAAATTCAACACTGTGTTTAAATCTTTTTAGAATAGTGATTTCATAACCACCAAAAATTCGTTGTTCGCCAAGAGCAGGAATTCTGCCAAAAATATAATTAACCATTCCCGAAACTGTATCGTAGTGCGTATTTTCGGGCAATGAAATTGGAAGGAATTCGTTTACATCTGTAATAGCAGTAAGAGCGTTTACAATGTATTCTGTTTCGCTCTTCTTTTCTACGATAGGCTTTTCTTCATCGTATTCGTCTTGAATTTCTCCAACAAGTTCTTCTATAATATCTTCCATGGTTATTAAGCCATACGTGCCGCCAAACTCGTTGGTAACAATGGCCATTTGGATATGTTGCGTTTGAAGTTCTCGCAATAATTCATTTATTTTTTTGCTTGCGGGCACAAAATATGCTGGGCGAATAATATCTTTTAAACTAAAATTTTGATGTTTAAATGTTTTAAGTAAATCTTTTGTATAGACAATACCTAAAATATTTTCCATTGAATCTTTATAAACAGGAAGTCTTGAATAGCCTTCGTCTAGTACCTTTTCAATGATTTGTGGGTTGGTAGATTCTATGTTAATAGCAGAGATTTTATTTCGAGGAACCATTACTTGTTTAACAGTTCTGTCGTCAAAATCAAATACGTTTTGTATCAGTTCATGCTCCGAGCGTTTAATGGCGCCACCTTCTTCACTTTCGGTAAGCAGTATTTTTATCTCTTCTTCACTGTGTATGTTTTGTCCATCGGCCGATTCGAGCCCAAGCATTTTTATTAAGCGAATAGAAATGGTATTTAGAGTCCATATAAATGGCTTAAATACGGTGTAAAATAATTTCATGGGCACAACCACAAATAATGTTGTGTTAAGCGCATGTCGAATGGCTATGGACTTTGGTATTTGTTCGCCAAGGACAATGTGTAAAACTGTAATGAATACAAATGTGATTGGAATTGCCGCAGTATGAACCATTTCCGGACTGATGGCAATATTAATAGTATGCATGGTTTTTATGATAACTTTTGCAACTACTGATTCTCCTATCCAACCAAGAGCAAGACTTGCCAATGTAATACCTAGTTGTGTGGCTGAAATGTATGCATCTAAATTCTCCAACATTTGCTTTGCTGTCTTTGCTCTGCTACTTCCTTGGTTTGCTTTGATATCAAGTTGTGAACCTCGCACTTTTACAAAAGCAAATTCGGCCGCCACAAAGAAGCCGTTTAGCAAAACAAGAGACATTGTAATTAATAAGTCTAAAAGCATGGGTGGTAACAGGCTACGCCTGAAGTATTGTAAGATGAGTTTTTATTGTTTAGAAAGAGCACTTTTTTTTGAATATTAAATATTGTAGTTCTTATGGCGCAATTTCACTTTTGAATGTTTTTGTAAAATCTTCCCATTTAGTTGTTTTGTGATGATTCTTGCCATAAAAATTTAAAATAGGTTCCATGTCTTGTGGCTTTAAATAGCCTGGTACAGGACTTAACATGTTTACCCCTTCATCAAGAAATACTGTTGTTGGATAAGATAGTTGGTTGTTTAAAAGTGCTGCAGCTAGTTGGTGAACAGAGCTACGTTGTTCTGGATTAGGATTTACAAAAACTACATCGTTAAATCGAACAGTGTCTTTCATCTCTGCATTTAATTTAACCGCATAAAAGTATTCGTTGATATGCTTAATAATAACAGGGTTTGTAAACGTGTTTTTATCCATCACTTTACACCAGCTACACCAGTTGGTGTAAACATCAATAATAAATTTTTTAGGTTGCTTTTGGTTTAGCTTTATTGCTTCTTCAAACGTAATCCACTTGATTTGTTGGCTTTGTGTTGGATTTTTTTCTGAGGAGTGAGTTTGTGTAAAGCCCCAAATACCATACAGCGCAAAGCCTGATGCAATAAAAAGTACAAGGATGTTGAATTTTTTCATTAATTATATTGCCAATAACAATACAAATTTACGAAAATTTGTGCATTACTACCATGTTTAGGTATTGAATGTAGTCTTGCGACTCGGCATCTTTAAACTCGTAAAACCAATCAATTACAGCGTATCCCTTTTCTATACTGCCTTTCAGGCTTTTGGGTGTTACATAGCAAGCCACTAATTGATTAGCATAGAGTGGTTTGGCAAATTTCCAGTTGGTAACTTCCATTCCCGCAATAACTGTTTTACCAAAAAGCGGGATCCATTTGTTTTTGTGAATGGTAGTAAACAGCTGTGGTCCGCTTGCAATAAGTGCTTTAAAAGGAGTAGCTTTTGCCGCTTCTTCGTTGGTGTGAAAGTCAAGTGGGTCGAATTGAGTAGCAAAATCAATGATTTGCTGCTTGGTAAATTCTATATTCCCTAAATGAATTGGGTTGCCTGTTTTGTATCCTAAAAAAGATTCCATATTAAACAACTCCGTTCATCATTTTTGTTAATTTTTTAGATAGGAAAAATAAGAATACAGAGGCCGCTCCTGCTAAGAATACAAATAACATAAAAAAGGAGTATAAACTATCAATTTTGTAACCTGCAAACGATTTTTCTTTTATAACAGAATCTTTAAAAATATTTTTTACAACTCCAGTTTTTACAGTTTCATCTTTCACTTCTTCGAACGATACAGCATCTATGCTTACATATTTAGTTCCATTTATTTCTTCAGCTTTGTCTAAAACTTTGCACAGCGTAACGTTGTTTGCTTGCTGTTCTGCTTCAATAGCGGAAACAGTAACCATTGTTTCCGGATAATAAGAGCTTAATGTACCTGCGAATTTATTGGCTGACGCTGTGGATAAAAACCAAACACCCATTAACAACGAAGCAAATTTGATAGGAGCTAATTTGTTTACCATAGATAAACCGATTGGAGATAAGCATAACTCGCCAAAGGTGTGAATTAAGTATAAGCTAAACAGCCATATCATGCTTACTTTGGTGGATGCATCAATTCCTTTTACGCCTAATGCAATGATGAAATACCCTAAAGCAAGTAAAAACAAGCCAATTGCCTGTTTGTACGGAGAGCTAGGTTCAATATTTCGTTTTCCTAAAAAGCCCCAAAGTGCCACAAATAGTGAAGCGAATATTACAATTGCCACGGCATTGATGGATTGGAAATAGCTTGCCGGAATTGTACTTCCAAACAAAACTCTGTCGGTTTGTTCTTCAGCAAAGAATGTTAAAGCTGCTCCAGCTTGCTCGAATGCGGCCCAAAAGAAAATAACAAAGAATGCCGCAATATAAATTACCCAAATACGTTCGCGTTCAATTTTAGTCAAGCTTCTATCGGATATAATAAACCCGGGAGCTGCAATAGAAAGAGAGAAAATGAAGGAACCAATTATGCCTTGATCTAAAAAGTAAAACAGCGTAAATAATCCTACTTCAATACCTGTCCACAATGCAATTTGCCCTGAAGTAAATTCTGATTTTACTTCAGCGGTTGTATCAATGTCTTTAGTTTCTCTTGATTTATTAGGAGCTGCTCCAATTGGTTTTCCATCGGGTGTTACAATGTATTTGTCTTTAAGTGAAAGAAAAAGAATCAAACTAATAATCATTCCGATACAAGCCGCTAAGAATCCCCATTTAAAATCTCCGGGATTCCCGGTATCTCCCAGGTAACCGCAAACCAACGGAGAGAAGAATGCTCCTAAGTTAATTCCCATGTAAAATATGGTAAATGCGCTATCTATACGCTTATCTCCTACAGGATACAATTGCCCAACCATGGTAGAAATGTTTGGTTTGAAAAACCCATTTCCAACGATTAGTGCGGTAAGTCCGCCCATCATAATCATACGAGCTAATTCTATATTTTCAATAAATGACCCGGAAAGAAACATGAAAAACTGACCTATTGCCATTAAAATACCACCAATAATAATTGACTTACGGTTTCCCCAGTATCTATCGGCCATGTAGCCTCCAATTAGCGGAGTTAAATAAACAAGTCCGGTGTAGCTTCCGTAAATATCGCTACCAAATGCTTTGTCGTACAGCAATGCTTTTGTTAAAAAAAGCACAAATATGGCGCGCATACCATAGTAGCTAAAACGTTCCCACATTTCGGTTACAAACAATACGTATAACCCTTTTGGATGACCTTGTTTAATTTCTGACATGTTTTTTGTTTTAATTAAAGGTTGCTAAGATAATTGATTTTATGAAATTACATAAAGATCAAAAAAAAGGGGAGGCTTCGCATAGTATTACGCGAAGCCTCCCCTTTTTTTATATCAATTATTCTTTTATAACTCGCACCCAAGAGGGTGGTGTATTGTCTGATGTTGTTTTTATGAAGTATAAACCGCTTGCTCCTTCTAATTCAAGAGTTGTTTGGTTCGTGTTTTTTATTGTTTTGAGTAAAACAAGTTTACCTGAGAAGTTAAATACCTCTATTTGTGTGCTACTTGCTGTTTTTTCTAATGTTATAGTAAACAAGCCACTACCTGGATTTGGCCAAACTGATACATTAGATTTAGTATAATCTGTTATTCCATTAATTACAATGCTGCTACATGCCGATGTGTCCGTGCAACTGCTAGTGGTAATTTCAACTGCATAGCTGCCACTTACCGTTGCTTGAAATGTTCCATTAGTCGCTAAAGAAATAGGGCTAAAGTTATTGTTGCAATCAAGCCATTGATAAGATGCGCCTGCTAAATTAGCGGTTATTGTATTTCCTACTACCGTTACACCTGTATCCACTGTATTTATAATTAAGCTAATTGCTATTATACTATCGCATCCCAATGAATTTGTAATTGTGTCATTAAAGTTAGAGGACGTAGTAATTGTTTTTCCACTAGGACTTGTGTAGCTACCGCATGCAGATGCATTTAAGGAGAAGGTAGAAGAGCTTTTTATGGTTAGGTTAATTGCGATAATACTATCGCATCCTGCCGTATTTGCAATTGTATCATTAAATGTAGAGCTGCTTGTAACTACTTTTCCGCTTGGGCTAGTGTAGCTGTAGCAATTGGCTATTGTTAGCGAGTGTGTTGTAGGGTTTTTAATGGTAAGGTTTATGGTAATAATACTATCACATCCAATGGAGTTTGCAATTGTATCGTTGAATGTTGTTGAGGTTGTAATTGTTTTTCCGCTTGGGCTTGTGTAGCTAATGCAAACAGTTGGTGCTATAATAGCACTTGTGTGTACACATGGTTTGTACGACCAAAGTTCGTTTCCATTTATGCCATCGTTTGCGGTAAAGTAAAGTTTTCCGTTAAAGGGGGTAAATAAGAACGGACTCGAGCTGCTTGAACCTGCTCTTATATCTTCAACTAATGATGGGGCATTACCATCAAAACTCCATAGTTCGCTGCCAATAGAGCCGTTATTAGCTCCAAAAAATAATTTATTACTAAAGTTGGTAAATGAATATGGCGACCCATTGGCAGAACCAAAATTGAAATCGTGTTTAAGCACAGGAGAAACTAATCCATCATATTCCCATAATTCAAACCCGTTGACACCTTCCGAAGCAGTGAAATAAATTTTTCCGTTATATTCTGTAAAAGCTGGGCCTGTAAAAGGAAATGAAACAATATTGGTAGAGATCATAGAGGCATTATTTCCATCAAACCGCCATACTTGATTATTTGTAGTGGTATTATATCCTTGGAAATAGAGATAATTTCCAATCGACTTCAATTTTTGTATACCTGAAACGCCTCCTGTATTAATATTAGCGGCTATAGAAGTTGTGCTTCCATCATACACCCATAATGCCCATTTTTGACTAAATACAGACGAGTCGGCAGCAAAATACAATTTGTTATTAAACACACATAAATCTATTGGAGTAGGACCATTTGAGCCAGGAACAATTTCTATTACAGAAACAGTGGTGCCATCGAAACTATGTAGTTCCGGACCTTGTGAGCCATTTGCATAAAAATAAAGCTTGTTGTTATAAACAGTAAGATATTGTGGATTAGATGAAGTTGCCCCGGGGTTAATATCAGCGGCAATCGCAGGAGCATTTACCCCATCGTAAGACCAAAGCTCCCTACCATTAACGCCATCATCACAAACAAAATATAGTTTATTGTTATAAACTTGAATTCTTTCCATATTAAAACTACCAAATGTTACGGAATTACCGGATAAAACAAGTTGCATCCCGTTTATTGGGTCATAGGCTAATAATGATGTGCCAGTTGAGTCTGTATTAGATACCAACATTAGCTTACTATTGAATTCGATAATGGCACTAGTGCTTGAACCGGTAGAACCAGTATAAATATCTTTCACCATGTTCAGTTGCGCAAACGCAAGTATTACATTTGCTAAAAAAAAAGATACGAGTGTGAAAACTTTTCTTTGCATGTTTTTTGTTTTGATTGTTATTTAGCAATTGCGATCACTACAAAATCTGATTCCTATTTGGCTTTTGCAAAAGAATGGTACAAGTTGATGCTAAAAAGGTGTAAACGGTCAGTTTTTAGGTATTATAAATTTCTTAGCTGAAACTTTTTCTGAACTATAATTTGTAGTGTAAAATTAAAATAGCTACACCCTCAAATAGTTTTCGCAACGCGAATGGCACCAAACAGAGTGAATAAGTTATACAAAAAAACTTCAGGCATTTGTATATAAGTTTAGTTGAGAATCTATTACAATGTATTGAAACGGCTCATCAACTCGTTTTTATATTGCTTGCCGATAGGGATTTCTTGTTTATTTATAACTACATGTGCAAAGGCTAGTGCATCTATACGATTAATATTAATAACAAACGATTTGTGTACACGTAAAAAACGGCTGTCTAATTCCTGCTGAGTTATTTTTACTGTTCCTCTTGCTAAATATTGCTTATTAACTGTAATTATTTCAGTGTAATTACCATCCGACTTCAACCATAATATGTCTTGCAACAACACTTTTACAAACAAATTATTTTCTCTTATGAAAATGGCATCTTTTATTTTTGAATTTGCGCTGCTCTGGTTTTGAAAATTACTAATACCAATTTCTATGCTTGCATATAAATCTTCTTTTGTAAAAGGTTTTAGTAAGTAGCCATGAGAGTTTACTTTTTTTGCTTTTTCTAACGTTAATGGGTCGGCATTAGAGGTTACAAAAATTAGTGGGATATTGTAAGTATAATTAATATACTCAGCAAGTTCTATTCCGTCTTTTGAATTGCCTAAATTAATATCCACCAATACAATGTCTGGCTTTTTTTCTTTTAACAAAGTTTCAGCCTCTATGTAATTACATGCAATGCCGGTTGTTTCATAGCCTAATGTTTCAAGTATAACTTTTATGTCTTCGGCAATAATAAGTTCATCTTCTACAATTAGTATTTTAATTTTCATTTTGTGTTGTGTGATGGGATGTGTCAAAAAATGAAATTAGAAAATTTGCTCCACTGTCATACGTATATTTTAAAGAGCCCTTTAGCTGCCTTGCGAGTATGGTTACCAATTTTAGTCCCATAGAGTTGGGTGTAGTTATTTTACTTTCATCTATTCCTAAGCCGGAATCTTTAACGCGTAGTATGTAATTATTGTCGGCTATTTGCTTGATGCTTATTTCTAGTTTGCCTCCAGCACCTAAAGCATATTTGAATGAATTGCTACAAAGTTCATTGATGATTAATCCAAGAGGAACAGCTGTGTCAATATCGAAATAAAAGTTGTCTATGTTTATTAAAATTTGAACGTTAGTTTGGTTTCCTGAATAGTTTTTCCGAATGTTATCTACTAACTCTTTTACGTAATCGTTAAAGTTTAATTTCGAAAAATCTGACGTGTTTTGGTACAAACGTTGATGTAGCAGTGCCATTGTTTTTATTCGGCTTTGACCTTCTTTAATAGCAGAAAGCGCGGTTTCATTTTCAATAGAGTAGGATTGAAGATTTAATAAACTACTTATAATTTGTAAATTATTTTTTACTCGATGATGAATTTCTTTTAATAAAAGTTCCTTATCGTTATTTTGCTTGGAAACAATTTTATTTTGGTATTCAAGTTCACGATTTATTGCTAAAATGTTTTGTTCTGATGATGTGTATAGACTTGTGTATTGAGAAATAATGTAAAAAACAATAAAGAAAGCAATTGATATTTCCAATATCAGCGGAAGCATATCAATAGTATTGAGAGGTGCCATTTTCTCAATATTGCTATTTAGAAAAAAAACTATATGCACTGCTATTTCAACTAATGCAACTAACAAAAAATATTTTGCAATTTTTGAGCCCAAACCAAAATAGCCCAGTGCTACTGCTACAATTAGCCAAACTAAATCTCCATAATGAATCAATGTTTGAAATATATTGATAGAAAATGCACAAAGTGTAAGCCCCGATATTACAATGAAATAATAAATGGGCTTATAGTTTTCTGTTTTAAATAAGTAGTAGAGAGAGCCGGAAGTAATTAATAATGAAAATGTAAATAGGAAGAAGGACTTTAGGTCGCCTTGTACCAAGAACGCAAGTATTAGAAAAACGAAAAGAATAGAAAGAACATAGTTTACCCGCCAAATTAAGTTAAACCTAGCTTTGTCAAAAGCGTTTGTGTGTTTTGAATTTAGTGTGTAAAAAAGTAGGCTCATGTATGTTTTAACTTTACACTTTTCTGAAAATATAATTTGCCAACATACTGTATAAGTGATAGCGCGTATTGCCGCCACTTATCCCGTGATTTTTATTTGGATAATAAAATGAATCGAATTGCTTCCCTTCTTTTATTAGTGCATTTGCCATTTCAACTGAGTTCTGAAAATGTACATTGTCATCACCCGTACCGTGAATAATAAAGTAATTACCCTTTAAATTTTTTACATGATTAATTGGAGAGTTGTCATCGTACCCAACCGCATTATCTTGAGGCAATCCTAGGTAGCGTTCAGTGTAAATAGAATCATAAAAGCGCCAATTACTAACGGGGGCAATTGCAATTGCTGTTTTAAAATAATCTGCCCCTTTTAAGATGCATAGCGATGATAGATAGCCACCATAACTCCAACCTTCAATGCAAATACGGCTTTGGTCAACATAAGGAAGTGAGCCAAGATGTTTTGCGGTTTCAATTTGGTCAATGGTTTCTAATTTTCCTAATTGTTTATAGACACAATTTTTAAATTCCTTTCCTCTGTAGGCAGTTCCTCTGTTATCTACAGATACAACAATGTAGCCGTTTTGTGCTAAGTATTGATGCCACAAATATTCTTTGTTATCCCAGCAATTAAGCACTGTATTGTGCCCCGGACCGCCATAAACAAATTGGATTACCGGATATTTTTTGGTTGCGTCAAAATTGGTAGGTTTTATTATCCAGCCATTAAGTTCAATATTTTGGGAGGTTTTGAAATTAAAAAATTCTTTCGGAGCTAAACTGTATTGATTTAATACAAGTTTTACGTCTTGATTATTTTCAATAACTCTAATTTGTCTGCCTGTGCCATCGTGTAAAGAGTAGGATGCAGGGCTATTTGCGTTGGAGTAAGTTTTTATAAAATATGTAAAAGTCGAATTAAAGGAAGCATCGTTATATCCATTTTCCAAAGAAAGTCTTGTTTTGTCGGCACCATCTATTCTAATTTTGTATATGTCTTTTTGCAAAGGTGATGTTTCTGCCGATGTGTAATAAATCATTTTATTTTTTGTGTCAGTCCCTTTTATGCTGATTACATCCCAGTTTCCGGTTGTTAGTTGTTTAATTAATTTGCCGTTGCTGTCGTAATGATATAAGTGATTGTGTCCACTTTTTTCGCTTGTAATTACAAAAGAATTGTCGTTGAAAAAATAAGCGTAGTCGCCTTCTAATTCATTAGTTTCTACATATGTGTTGCTTTCTTCGGTATACACAATCTGTGTAGTCCATGTTTGTGTGTTTGCAAAAATGAAATTTAATTTATTTTGTAAACGATTTAATTTGGCAATAGACAAGGTGTTGTTCTGTGGAGCCCATTTAATGCGTGATACATAAAAGTCTGTTTCACTACCTAGGTTTATTTGTTTAGTTGTGTTATTATTTAAATCATACACATGTATGGAAACGATAGAGTTTTTTTCTCCCGCTTTGGGGTATTTGTATTTATAGGGTTTGGGGTAAAGTGCGGTATATTCATCAAATGAAAATTCTTTTACCTCTGTTTCATCAAAGCGATAAAAGGCAATTTGTTTACTATTGGGCGACCAAAAATAGGCTATGTCAAATGCAAATTCTTCTTCGTAAACCCAGTCCGCAGCTCCGTTAATAATTTTATTCCATTCACCATCAAAAGTAATTTGTGTGGTTTTGTTTGCTGATAAATCTTTGTAAAAAATATTGTTGTTTTGAACATAGGCTACTTTGTTGCCATCCGGAGAGAATCGCGCATGCATTTGTTTAGCGCCATCTGCAATTTTTGTAATTGTTTTATTCGTTACATCCCAAACAAAATAATTTTCCCGAGTAGAGTGCCTGTAAATAGCTTCGGAGTTACATTTTAATAAAATTTTTGTTCCATCATTATTAAGAGTGTAATCTTCTATAACTCCTGTTTCTTTAGCTTTTGCATTAAAAGCAGGTTGTGCACTGTTAAATAAAGTATCAGTTGCTTTTCCGCTTATATATTCATACTTAACAATAAACTGATTGCTTTTCTCAAACTCTAATTTGGTATAATGATTCCCTTCGTGTGTAGATTGAATAGTTTCAATTCCTTTTATTTTAAAGCTGCCATTTAGCCAAATATCTTCTAACATTAGTTTGTTTTGAGCATTAGAATTATAGATAATAAAAGTGACTGTTAGCGAAACAATCAAAGCTTTGAATAGACTCATGTGTGCATAATTTTATATTACATTCAAATGTATTAACTTTGCCTTAAATGCGCTCTTCGTATATAAAAATATTATCACTTGTTTTTTTACTTGCTTTTGCGAATACTATTATTCAAAAGAGTGTGCATGATTTTGAGCATCGTTTAGATAAGCATTGCGATGTAAATACAGAAAAACATATACATGAATTAGAGCACAATTGTAATCTATGTGATTTTACGACTCCTGCCTCAATTACTGAATTTAAGGCGTTTGTAAAAGGTGTTGTTGTTTCGGAAGCTTTACTGGTACTTAACTACCAATCATTTAATTTAATTTTTTCATTTCTTTCTTCGTTTAGTTTACGGGGGCCTCCTGTAATTCTTAATTAGTTTTTAATTTATAGCGCTTCTTTAAATGAAGTGTCTGTGTAGTATTATTCCTCTCTTATTCATTTTTGAATGTTACAGTTTGGTAAGCGTTTAGCATTGCTAATGGCTTTCATATTTACAGTTTTTGTAAACGCTCAATCACAAAATCCTTGCAATTTTATATTGCAGGGTAAAGTGATTGATGAGCATGATAAATCAGTATTGCCATATGCAGTGTTGTTGTTAAAGGAAATCAATTATTCAACTACTTCTGATAGTGCAGGGAATTACATGTTTCGCAACCTATGTGAGGGTTATTATACAATTATTATAGATCATGTAGGTTGCGAACGTGTATTTAAAAACATAACTATAAGCGGAAGTACAACTATTGATTTTTACGCAGAACACCACACCGAGCAGTTAAAAGAAATTGAGATAAAAGAGTTGTCTGAAAAACATCTTGAAACACATTCACAAACACAGTTAAGCGCTAGTCAAACATTTAAAAGCTCAGGCAATGCACTTGGAGAAATGTTGAAAGACATTTCCGGTGTTACGGCATTGCAAACAGGAAGTAGTGTTGTAAAGCCTGTTATTCAAGGATTGCATAGCAATAGGATTTTGATACTGAATAATGGTGTTAGATTAGAAGGCCAGCAATGGGGTACAGACCATGCGCCTGAGATAGACCCTTTTTCTGCATCCAAAATAACTGTTGTGAAAGGAGCTAATAGTGTGCGATATGGTGCCGATGCTATTGCAGGTACAATACTTGTAGAGTCAGCTCCATTGCGTGATTCGGCAGGTGTAGATGGTGCAATTTCAACGGCATTATTTTCTAATGGAAGGCAGGGCGTTGTGTCTGGATATACGCAGGTTAATTTTGGCAAAGTAAAGCCACTAGCTATCCGATTGCAGGGAACACTTAAAAAAGCAGGTAATGTAAATGCACCTTATTATTATTTAAAGAACACAGGATTGCACGAAACAAATTTTTCTTGGCAAGCAGGTTGGAAAAAAAAGAGTTATGATGTAGATGCTTATTATAGCCAATTTTCTACAACGATTGGCATATTTTCTGCATCCCATATTGGTAATTTAACTGACCTGAAGAAGGCCTTTGAAAGTCCTGTCCCGCTTGAACAAAGTGGATTTACGTACGCCATTGATCGGCCTTATCAGCACGTTACGCACGAGTTGATAAGAGTGAAAGCACAAGTTAAAATTGCAAGTGCCTTTAAATTGGTGGCTTCCTATGCTCGTCAGTACAATTTGAGATATGAATACGATAAACATAAGCCGCTCAACAATAATTTAGCAGCACTAAACAAACCCGAGTTTCAGTTGGAACTTACAACTCATACCGGTGATTTGTATTTTGAACACAGTGCTGTAAGACAAACTAGGGGTGTGTTGGGCGTATTTGGTATGATGCAGCAAAACACCTACGAGGGTAGATTTTTTATTCCGAATTATGAAACGTTTGCCGGTGGAGTTTATCTTGTTGAGCAATGGCAAAAAAATAAGTTTGGCGTAGAGTTAGGTGGTAGATACGATGTTCGAGATGTAAGTGTGTATAGATGGGTAAATTCTAGTGTGTTGAATACGAAGCATTATTTTACAAATGTTTCCGGAGTAATTGGCATAAGTTATGATTTACATAAAACCATTCGTGTAAAGGCGAATTCAGGTATTGCATGGAGAGCGCCTGGTGTAAATGAGTTGTATAGCGATGGATTACATCATAGTGTTGCTTCAATTGAAAAAGGAGACACTGCATTAAAAGTAGAGCGTGCCTATAATTCATCTATTACGATTGAATATGATTGTAATTGTGATCGCCAAACTGTAATTCAGATTAATCCGTATTATAATGTGATTGAGAATTTTATCAATTTGATTCCCGGAACTACTCCTGTACTTACCATTAGAGGCGCATTTCCTGTGTTTTACTATAAGCAAGTAAATGCAACCCTTTCAGGTGTTGATGCACAAATTAGCACGTATGTAACCAAACATATTCAGTTTGTTGCTAAAAGTTCTTTTCTACAAGCAATTGACAGAACTAATGCTGTTTGGTTGCAACAAATGCCTGCTAATAGAGCTGCAGGAACCGTTCGGTATCATTTTTCAGATAGTAAAAAAATGAAAAATACGATAGTTGAATCGGAATTGCTATATGTTAATCAACAGTGGCGAGTGCCTTCTAATGCTGATTTTGCAGTTCCTCCAAGCGGATATTTTTTACTTGGATTTTATTTTTCGGGTAGAATAAGTATGGGTAAAACATATATCGATATTGGAGTACAATTACAAAATGTATTAGACTCAAAATACCGAGATTACCTGGATAGATTTAGATACTACACAGATGCAATGGGGAGAAACGTTTCCCTGAAAGCAAAGATTCCATTTAGTATTAATTTAAAAAAATAAAAAAATGAATACACTTAAAACTATATTGGTATTAACCAATTTGACATTTTTACTTCTTATCAATAGTTGTAAAAAAGATGATGATAAAGTTCCAAATCCTGAACCTCCGGCAAATGAGTCGGAAGTAATAACTACTGTTAAATTAAGTTTTATAGATTCCGCAGGTCTTGTTCCTTCGGTAGAAGCAACTTTTAAAGACCCTGATGGGGATGGAGGCAATATTCCAACTGTTTTTGATACGATTAAACTTAAAGCAAATACAACTTATTATGCTTCGGTTATTTTATTGGATGAAACTAAAAATCCTGCCGACACTATTTCAAACGAAGTACAGGAGGAAGCTGAAGATCACTTGTTTTGCTACTATCCTAGCGCTATTTCAATTTCTATTTTAACTACAGACGTTGATGCAAACGGATATCTTGTTGGGTTGCATTCAAAGTGGAGGGTCGGTTCTATTGGAACAGGCGCAACTCAAGTAATTTTGAAACACCAGCCGGAAATAAAGAATGGATCTTGTTCTTTAGGCGAAACGGATATTGATATTTTGTTCCCAACCAAAATAGAATAGCCTTTTTAGTAAGTATGAGTGGTGGAAGGCGTTGTTGTTTTGCATTGCTCATACTTATATTTTTAGAATAATTTGAATTTGTACATTGGTTGTAGCTGATACACGTCATTTTTTTAAATTCTATAGCAACTTAACTTCATGCACATAAATTCTGTATTTTTATAATTAGAATTTTATAAACACATAAATGGATAGCCAAGAAGGAGCAAGTACACTTTTTTTTAATGCAACAGAGGGAATTGTAATTGTTGATGATGCCGGAATCATTAGACAGTGTAATCCAAGTGCAGAAAGAATGTTTGGATATGGAAAGGCCGAATTGTTAAACAAGAAAATAGAAGTATTAATTCCGCATCGGTTTTCAAAAAAGCACGATTCACATAGGACAAATTATAACAACAATCCTCATTCTAGGTCTATGGGTTCTGGAATGGATTTATTTGGCATAACAAAAGATGGAAAAGAGTTTCCTGTTGAGATAAGTTTAAGTCCATATGTTAGCGAGGATAAAAAGTATGTGATTGCATTTGTCATTGATATATCAATTCGTAAACAAGCAGAAGAAAAGTTAAAGAATTATTCTGTTGAGTTGGAACGCCAAGTAAAGAACAGGACAATGATTTTGGAGGAAGCTATCGCAGAATTAGAAAAAACAAAAGATGATTTGCATGTTGCCTTAGAAAAGGAGAGAGAGTTAAGTGAATTAAAATCGAGATTTGTCTCTATGGCATCACATGAGTTTAGAACACCTTTAGCAACAATACTTTCGTCTTTATCATTGGTTACTAAATATGGCAATCAGAATGATAAGGAAAAGCAGGATAAGCACATTTTAAAGATTAAGTCCTCTATAAATAATTTAACCGATATACTTAATGATTTTCTGTCTGTTAGTAAATTGGAAGAAGGGAAGATTGTGAATTCTCCGGAGTATTTAGATTTGCGATCATTTATGCTTGAAACTATTGGTGAGATGCAACCACTTGCAAAGCACAATCAGTTAATTAATTATAGTCATCAAGGAGAAGATGTTGCATTGCTCGATAAAAAATTATTGAAAAACATTTTATTTAATCTTATTTCTAACGCAATAAAATTTTCCCCAGAAAACACCTACATTGAAGTAAATGTATTGGTAGCAGAGCAGAATATTACCATTTCGGTAAAAGATAATGGCATTGGAATTCCTAAGGATGAGCAGAAATACTTGTTTCAGCGATTTTTTAGGGGAAATAATGCAACGCATATTCAAGGTACCGGTTTGGGATTGAATATTGTTGCAAAATATGCAGAACTGATGAATGGAATTATCAGTTTGGAGAGTTTTGAAAACGTTGGTACAACGATTACATTGCAAATTGAAAGATAGTAAGTAGTACGAGGTATTTAAAAATTTTAATTGTAAAGTCATGAAAAAAATTTTATTGATTGAGGACAATAAGGATATGCGTGAAAATACAGCGGAAATATTAGAGTTGTCTAACTATCAAGTTGTGACTGCGGTAAATGGGAAAGAAGGCGTTGCAATGGCACAGAAAGAAAAGCCGGATTTGATTATATGTGATATTATGATGCCAATGCTCGATGGATATGGCGTTTTACATATGCTTTCAAAGAATGATGAAACTGCTAACATCCCTTTTATTTTTTTAACCGCAAAGGCAGAACGAAGCGATTTACGTAAAGGAATGGAAATGGGGGCTGATGATTATTTGACAAAGCCCTTTGATGATATTGAGCTGTTGAATGCGATTGAAAGTAGGCTTAGAAAGCTAGAGTTGTTGAAAAATGATTTTAGCAAAGGTTCTGAAGGGTTAAATGAGTTTATTTCTAATGCTAAGAAATTTGAGGATTTAAAAAAACTATCCGAGAAGTATGATTCTAAAGAACTTAAAAAGAAGGAGGTTTTATACACAGAAAGCTCGACTGTAAAAGGATTGTATTTTTTGAATAAAGGAAAGATAAAAACATATAGAACTAACGAGCAAGGAAAGGAATTAATTACAGGATTGTTTAAGGAGGGCGATTTTATTGGCTACTTGGCATTGTTAGAAGAGGGCAACTATTCTGATTCTGCAATGGCATTAGAAGATTCCGAAGTGTCTCTTGTACCTAAGGAAGATTTTTATTCGTTGATTTATAAGAATGCAGACGTTTCAAGAAAATTCATAAAAATATTATCTGATAATTTAAAAGAGAAAGAAGAAGAGTTGCTTAAGTTGGCCTATAACTCCGTTCGGAAAAGAGTTGCTGAAGCTTTGGTTAAATTACATGCCCGCTTTAGTACGAATCCAGAAAATGCATTTAGCATAAGTATTTCTAGAGAAGATTTAGCCAATTTGGCCGGTACGGCAACAGAAACAACCATTCGCACACTTAGTGATTTTAAGGAGGAGGGCTTAGTTGAAATCAAAGGAAGTTCAATTACAATTAAAAATTTAGGAAAAATTTCTACAATGAAAAACTGACAAGAATCAGTTTTTGTGGTGATAAACATCAGTGAGGATCTTGATTAGTGGTTATATCTTTGTGTGAATGGGATACACTATTTTATAGTGGTTCTAAAATCAAAAATTTTAAACAAAATGACAAAGCTTCAATCGATTCTTGTGCCTACCGATTTTTCATCCAATTCTGAAAATGCGGTAAATTATGGTGTTGATTTGGCTGCAACCTGTGGAGCTAAACTAGTTTTGCTTCATGTATATCAGGTTCCGGTGCAGTTGAGCGAGAATCCGATTCCTCTTATCTCAATATCTGAATTAGAAGATGCTAATAGAGCTGCATTGGAAAAGTATCGAAAGAAAATTGTAAGCAAGTATCCTTCAATTGAAATAAGTATTGTTCTAAAGCTAGGTTTTGTTGTGGATGAAATTTTAGAGGCTGCAAATGAAAATAAGGTTGATTTGATTGTGATGGGAATTACCGGTGTAGGAGCAGGGCTAAATAGTTTAATTGGAAGTTCTACTGCAACAGTTTTAAAGAAATCAAAAACACCAATACTTGTAATTCCAGCAAATAGTAAGTTTAAGAAAATTGAAAATATTGCCTTGGCGTTTGATTATAAAAACAATATAGCTTCCGATGCGCTCATGCAAGTGAAGAAATATAGCCAATTGTTTGGTGCTAAAGTTGTTGCATTGAATGTTTTTAAGCCCGAAGCAGTTCCTACAGTTGAGGAAGCTGCAATGGGAATAAATGTGAAAAATTCTCTGGGAACTATAGATTGCGACTTCAAATATCTTCAGTCGGAAGATGTTGTAGAAGAGCTGAATCAATTTGTAGATTCTTACCAATGTGATTGGTTGGTAATGTTTCCTCATAATTATAATTTGTTTGAAGGATTGTTTCATAAAAGCAGTACCAAGCAAATGGCATATCATACTCACATTCCACTTCTAAGTATCCACCAATAAATTGATTATAGATATACATATCATGAAATTAGTAATTAACGATGCGAAAAAAATTGGTGTAATTCAAAAGGAGTTTACAAGTGTGTTTCCGTTTTTGAAAATAGAGTTTTTTGCAAAGCCACATAAATCAGGCGAAGCGTCTGCCAAAAAAATTATGAAAAGCGCAGATTTAACTATTGGGGAATGTAGGAGAGTTCACAATTCTGGTTCTGTAACAATAAACGGCAAAATGACAGTAAATGATTTAGAACAAACTTTTTCGAACACTTTTGGGTTGTCTGTTCAAGTTTTTAGAAAGTCAGGACGAGTTTGGTTAGAAACAACAGTAACAGATGGTTGGAGTTTAGATGAACAAAATAAACAGGGTGAGGAATTGAGTAGACCAGTAGTAGATTAGTGTTTATACAGACGAACTGAATAGTTGCGTTTTCGGAGCTTCACTCCAAAGTCTAGCGTCAAAAGCCATACAAATATTTCTTAAGAATCCTTTTCCTACTTCTGTTACAATAACATTGCTAGGATGTATTTCTACCAAACCATCCTTTTCCATTTCTACTAGTTTATCTAATGCGGTATGTATTTCTGAACATTTTTCACTCTCGTTTTCCCAAGAAGTTTTGTAGTTACATACAAGATTTAGAATGTGCTTTCTAAGTATTAAGTCGGAGGAGCTGAGCTTATGTCCCTTTATTAAGGGCAGTGTATTTTCATCCAGTAATTTATAATACTCTTCCACAATTTTTGCATTTTGAGCAAACGCATACCAGCTATCGCTTATTGATGAAACGCCCAACCCAATCATAAGCAAGCTGTAATTGTGTGTGTATCCCATAAAGTTTCTATGCAGTTTTTTTGAAATTGCCGCTTTGTATAAGGTGTCAGATTTTAAAGAAAAGTGATCCATTCCAACATCTTCGTAACCATTTTTTTTGAAGAGACTTCTTCCTGTTTCGTATAGTTCTTTTTTTTCGTTGTCAACGGGTAAATCGGCTTCTGTAAATTTTCTTTGTCCGGGTTTTATCCATGGCACGTGGGCATAACTATAGAATGCAATTCTGTCGGGCTTTAATAGCATTACCTGATTAATTGTATTAACAACACTTTCCTTTGTTTGCAATGGCAATCCATATACTAAGTCAAAATTAACGGAGCTGTACCCAATGTTGCGTGCCATGTTTACAACAGATTCAACTATTTCAAAGGGTTGCACTCGGTTTATAATTTCTTGAACTTTAGGGTCGAAATCTTGAATTCCTAAACTTATTCTTCTAAAACCTAAATCATACATTGTTTTAAGATGACATAGGTGTGTATTATTTGGATGTGCTTCAAAGCTCAGCTCTGCATCTTTTGTAAGAGAAGCGTTTTCAAGAATGCCGGTAATTAGTTTTTTTAAATTTTCTGCACTAAAAAAAGTTGGAGTTCCTCCACCCAAGTGTATTTCTTTTATGTTTGGCTTATCGCCTAATACAGATAAATATAAACTCCATTCTTTTAAAACATAATTAATATATACGTCTTCAACGGCATGATTCACTGTTATTCTGGTGTTGCATCCACAATAGGTGCAAAGGCTTTCACAAAACGGCAAATGAATGTAAATACTAATTCCATCGGCTTCATTGCTTTTGTCGAAGGAAAATTTAACCAGTCTTTTCCACTCTTCTACATCAGGTTTTGTTTTGTCCCAATACGGAACGGTTGGATAGCTTGTGTAGCGAGGAGCTTGGACATTGTATTTGCTAACTAAATTCATTTTTTTATTTATGACAACATTTACTACACTCTGCTTTTTTTTCAGATATTTCCGGACTAAGGTATGGTATCCCTAGATTCAGTCCCCTTACAATTAATAGCACTGCCATAACTCCGATAAAGAACGGGACTGCTTTGGTTATCTGTTTTCGAAATACAAGACTTATGTTTTGTGTAAATACAGATACAGCAAACAATGCAGGAATTGTGCCTGCCCCAAAAATTGCCATAAACAATCCTCCTTTAAGTATGCTTCCTACAGCTATAGCGCCTGCTATACCAACATAAACCAGGCCGCATGGAAGTAATCCATTTAAAAGGCCTATAATAAAAAGAGAAGTATAGTTGTTTGAATTTAGCAGATTTCTAAGATTGCTTTTTAAAACAGATACTATTTTGTAAATAAAGCTAAACGACATAAAGCCATTTAGGTAACGTTTTGGAAGTAGTATAATGAGCAATAGTATAATTCCTAATGAAATAGAAATGGTTTGTTGAAATCCTCCAATAACAAATGTTTCGCCTAATGCACCAAATAGTAAACCAAGTAGAAAATAGGTAAATACACGACCAATATTGTAAAGAAGTACTCCAACTATTTTTTCCCATTTAGAAAATCCCCCAACAGGAAGTGCCATTGCAATTGGTCCACACATGCCAATGCAGTGAAAGCTCCCTAGAAAGCCTAATACAATTGCAGTAGCGTAAATTTCCATTGTTTAGTTTATAAATAAATTTTGTTCTGTAAAGTAATTTTCACCATTTGACTTATAGGAAAATTTTACTTTATATAATCCTCGTTTTAATTCTTTAGGAGTTATATGCTGTTTGCCTTCGCTGTTTATTTGTAATGCAAAACTATAATCTAAAGATGAATTGGAAGGTCGATAGAGTAGAATACTACCTGTAGTTTCATGTTCCATTAATTCGTTAGGATATTGTATCGTAAGAATGTTATTTTCTGCCGTAATTTTTATCGGAGTACTTAGCTTTTCATAGTTTTTAGCGCCATCAATTTTTTCTTGATAAGCAAGTTCTTGCGCATAATAATCTGTGGCTACCAAATCAACTTTTTGATTCATGCTAAGTGTAACTAGCGTTATAATTAATGTGATGAATCCTAAGTACAGTAGTAAAATTTTAATTCCCCAGTTCATGTGTATTTATTTTTTAATTGGACCTAAAAAACTTGTTTCTGCTTCTTTTATTTTTTTATTGTTGGAGTAAATTCCAACTCGCAAATTAGTTTTACGTTGTTTGATAGCTGATTTGTCTAGCATAATAAAAAACGTTCCCTCTGACAAACTTTCTTTTTTTGCATAAATATCTTTTCCTACCATTTTTATTTCGCCTTCAGTAGATTCTAGTTTCAGTGTTACCGGCATATCCAATCTAGTTTTATTGATAAGCTTTATATTGTATAGATTACTTATTTTATTGTCAGGTTGATTTTGATACAACATTCCTCTAGCCCTTATTATTGTTGTATCTAAATCAGATCGGCTAAGTAGTAGGAACGATTCTAATCCGATAAGTACAAGTAGAATTGCAGAGTAGGCAATTATTCTAGGGGATAGTTTTAGTTTTATTCCATTTGCAATTCCATTTTCAGAGTCATAGCGTATCAATCCTTTCGGGAGTCCTACTTTTTCCATCATATGGTCGCATGCGTCAATGCAAGCGGTACAGTTTACACATTCTAGTTGCGTCCCGTTTCGTATGTCAATATTTGTAGGGCATACCTTTACACACTGAAAACAGTCGATACAATCTCCAGAAGTACGTTGTTCATTTTTCTTATACTTTCCTCTTGTCTCTCCTCTAACATAATCATAGGCAACTATAATTGAGTTTTTATCTAGAAGTACACCTTGCATTCTTCCGTAAGGACATACTACGATACATACTTGTTCTCTAAACCAAGAATAAACTCCATAAAATATTCCTGTGAAAATTAATAATGCGATAAACTCTCCGGCATGTTTTGTTATGGGTTCGGAAATCGTAATAAATAATTTATCTACTCCAATTATGTAGGATAGAAAGGTGTTTGCAATTAGAAAAGAGAGTAGAAAAAAGAGGATGTGTTTGCTCAACTTTCTTATTATTTTTTCTTTATTCCAAGGCATTTTGTTTAATGCTTTTTGATGAGAAGCATCGCCTTCAATAAGATATTCAATTTTGCGGAAAACCATTTCCATAAATATGGTTTGAGGGCATGCCCACCCGCAGAATATTCGTCCGAAAATTACTGTAAAAAGTGCAATGAATACAATGAAAATAAGCATCCCAAGTCCAAAGATGAAAAAGTCTTGAGGCCAAAAAACTACGCTAAACAAAATAAATTTCCTTTCTATAACATTAAAAAGGAATAAAGGATTTCCATTCACTTTTAGGAATGGTAGTGTAAAAAAAATTAGTAAGTAGAAAAAGCTAAGAACCGTACGTGCATTATAATACCATCCTTTAGGTTTCTGCGCATATATCCACGACCGTTTGCCTTGCTCGTCAATTGTAGAAATTGAGTCGCGAAATGATTTTGTATTTGTCGAGGAGGATGTTTCATCCATAAAGTTATTTTTTTGACAAAGTGTCTACTACTGTAGATGAAGTTATGGTATCAATTGGAGTAGTAGTAGAGTCTTTTGGGGATACTATGTTTTCTGTGTATAAATCACCCTGCTTTTCTTTTCCGTTAGGCGGATTAGTCCCATTGATGCTTTTTATATAACTCGTAATTCTACTTATTTGAATAGGCGAAAAATCTGCTTCCCAAGATTTCATTCCTTTTTCAACAACTCCATATTTAATAGTTTTGAAAATATCTTTTACACCTCCCCCATGTATCCAATAGTTGTCTGTTAGATTTGGTCCTACACCACCTTCACCTAGTCTACCATGACAAGCAGCGCAGTTAGCCATAAATAATTCTTTGCCATTGCCTATATCAGAAGCATCTGTAAGTAAGGTAACAGTGTTTTCATCAACTTGATTGGCAGCTACTTTTCTATATTCCTCAATTGCCGCATTTGCTTCCGCTACTTCTGTTATGTATTCGTCTGTTTGAAGTTTGCCTGTTTTACTTATATGGTAGTTTATAATGTATATAACCCCAAATATAATTGTAAGGTAAAATCCGTATTTCCACCATGGAGGGAGGTTGTTGTCTAGTTCGCGAATACCATCGTATTCATGATCAAATAGAATATCTTTTTCATTCTCTATTGCAACAGATGCATTTACTTTTTCGAAGAATGAAGGTTCTTGTGGTATTGATTTTACAGTTACAGAGTCGTCTTGCTTGCTTGCTAATTGTAAGTTTATCAGATTTATAAGTACCGCAACAATAATCAGCTCAATAAGAATTACAAATAGCAATACCCAGAAGGTTAGAACATCTATCCCTCCAACTCCTATAGTAACACTTTTTGTAATATTTTCAACCAAGTTGTCTGCGCGAACAGATGTACTTAAGGTAGAAAGAAATGCAAGAAGCGCAATGCTAAGTATAGTTGTGTTTGATTTATTTTCTTTTTGTTGTTTGTAGAATGCTATTTTTTTTAACACACTTCCAAGCACAGAAATTAAGATTAAAAGAAATCCTATTACTGCAAGTATTGTTAGGGATAGAGCATTTGAGAATATTCCAATGCTTGAATCGACAGGTGCACTAGTTGTTTGCGCTGATAGCCCTAGAAAGATAAATATGGTAGCCATGAGCAACATATACTTTTTAGTTTTAATTGCTATATTTTTTTCTAGTGCAACGTTATTTATTTTAAAATATCTCATACAATATGGTATTTCGGTTTTGTCTTATTTTCTAGTTGTGTTTTTCAAATGGAATGTTTTTTATTTTATTTATGTATTCCTTGTCCACTCTAATTGCCCATATTGTAAGAAGAACAAAGAATATGAAAAAAATAAAAAGGGATAACATTGGATATATTTCCACATCATTTATAGTTTTCAAATAATTTATAAATTTCATATTGGTCAGTTTTTATTTTTTTGATAATTTCTGTTGTGCTATTTTTTTGATTTTATATCAACGCCCATACGCTGTAAATAGGCTATTAGGGCTATAATCTCCTTATTGTTTGTGGTTTCTATGCCATCTTTCTTTAGGTTTTCTACAATGCCGTTTGCTTGTTTAATTAAATCTGCATTTGCATTTTTATCATACCCTTCTGCATAAGGCACACCTAGTGTAATCATGGCTCTTATTTTTGCAGCCGTGTTAGTTGTGTCTAACTCATTGTCTAGCATCCAAGCGTAGTTGGGCATGATAGATCCAGGAGACATCGATGTCGGCTCTAACATATGGTTATAGTGCCATGAATCTGGATATTTTCCACCAATTCTTGCTAAATCGGGTCCCGTTCTTTTTGAACCCCATTGAAAAGGATGATCATACACAAATTCACCTGCTTTTGAGTATTCGCCATAACGTGCTACTTCAGATCGGAATGGTCTTATCATTTGAGAGTGGCATGTATAACAACCCTCTTTGATGTATAAATCCCTGCCTTGTAATTCTAGTGGAGTGTAGGGCTTTACAGAGGCAATCGTTGGGATGTTTGATTTTACCAAGAATGTTGGAATCATTTCTATTGCCCCGCCAATTAATACAAGTACTAAGCTGAAAACTAGCATTTGTACAGGTCTGCGTTCAATCCATCTGTGCCAATGTTCGTTTGTGTGTGCATGGTACTCTTTTGCTAGTGCGGGAGCTTCTGCATCTTCATTTTCAAGTAGTGAGCCAGCCTTAACAGTTTTTACAATGTTGTATGCCATCATAACGGCACCAATCAAATAGAACAAACCTCCAAGAGATCGCAATGCGTACATTGGAATAATATGCGTTACTGTTTCTAAGAATTGATATTGTAGTTGTCCTTCTTCTGTAAACTGTTTCCACATGAAGCTTTGTGCAAAACCGGCCCAATACATAGGTACCGCATAAAAAATTATTCCTAGGGTGCCAATCCAAAAATGCCAATTAGCTAATTTTTTAGAGTACAATTCAGTTCGGAATATTCTAGGTATTAACCAATATAATATTCCAAAAGTTAAGAAGCCGTTCCAGCCCAATGCCCCCACATGTACATGTGCAATAATCCAATCGGTAAAGTGTCCAATTGCGTTTACATTTTTAAGAGAAAGCATCGGACCTTCGAATGTAGCCATACCATACGCTGTAACAGCTACAACCATAAATTTCAATACAACATCTTCTCTAACTTTATCCCAAGCGCCTCTTAACGTAAGTAAGCCATTAATCATACCTCCCCAAGATGGAGCAATTAGCATTACAGAGAACACTACTCCTAAAGATTGCGCCCAATCTGGTAATGCCGTGTATAGCAAATGATGTGGTCCTGCCCAGATATACAGAAAAATTAAAGCCCAAAAGTGTATTATAGATAATCGATAAGAGTAAACTGGTCTATCTGCGGCTTTTGGAATGAAGTAATACATCAAACCTAAGTATGGAGTTGTAAGAAAGAACGCAACTGCATTATGTCCATACCACCATTGCACCAATGCATCTTGCACACCTGCATACCAAGAATAGCTTTTAAGAAATGAAACTGGAATTTCAAATGAGTTTACAATATGAAGCATGGCTACTGTAACAAACGTTGCTATATAGAACCAAATTCCTACATACAAGTGTCGTTCCCTTCTTTTTATTATTGTTCCAAACATGTTCCAACCAAAAACAACCCAAATCAATGCTATGGCAATATCAATGGGCCATTCTAGTTCTGCATATTCTTTCCCTGTGGTAATTCCAAATGGTATGGTTAGTGCAGCAAAAACAATTATTAATTGCCATCCCCAAAAATGTATTTTGCTTAATGCATCGCTAAACATGCGTGCTTTGCAAAGACGTTGTAAAGAGTAATACACACCCATAAAAATTCCATTACCAACAAATGCGAAGATAACAGCATTGGTATGTAGGGGTCTTAATCTTCCAAAAGTGGTGTATGGAATACCTAAGTTTAATACTGGAAACACAAATTGTAATGCAACCCATAGACCAACCAGCATTCCTACTAATCCCCAAACTATAGTTGCATACGCAAAGTTTTTAACAATCTTGTTATCGTACGAAAATCTTTCTATTTCCATAAAAATTATTTTTTGTTTTCTTTTGAACTTGAATTATTGTTTGATTTATTATCGAATAACATTCTGACAGATGGTGTATAGTCATCATCGTACTGACCATCTTTTACAGACCAAATAAATGCTGCCAAGAAACCCACTGCCACTAACAAACTTGCACCAATTAGAAGAAATATTGCACTCATTATAGGTCTTGTATGTTTTATCCAAAAATAATTGATGCACTCTGAGTAAAATATGATGGCAGTCAGCAGGGTTTATGACTTATGTCATACCAAGATTTTTTGCCAAGAGATTCAGTAGTGAAGAGAAGTTCTATGCATATGATTTTAGTATATACCATATCTTTGTAATTGATATGAATTCATATTAATTTCTTGTATTAATTTATAATTTGAAGAGTTTTGAGAAAGGAAATACTTTTTACTGATGTAGAGTTACTTGATTCGATAACGCAGCAAGCTGTAAAGAAGTTGTTGAAGCCTAATACCATACTTCTTAGTCCAGGTGATACCATAAAGTTTATTCCAATAGTTATTAAAGGAAGTATTCGTATTGTGCTTCAAAATAAGGAAGGGCGCGAGTATTTTCTTTATTATATTTTTCCGGGAGAAAGTTGTGCTATGTCTTTGTCTTGCTGCCAGGCATCTAGAAAAAGCGAAATAAAGGCTGTTGTTGAAGATGAAACAGAAATTTTGTTAGTTCCTATAAATTTTGTGGATGAATGGATGAAGTATCCAGAGTGGAAGAAATTTACCAGTAATACCCAAGCACAGCGCTTTTCAGAATTGCTCGAAACAATTGAACTTATTGCATTCTCGAAACTGGATGAACAATTACTAACTTATCTAAATAAAAGAATTCAGGCTACCGGAGTCAGAACAATAAAAATCACTCACCAAGAAATTGCAGACGAGCTTAACTCTCCACGGGAAGTAATTACAAGGCTTTTACATCAATTGCAAATCCAAAAGAAAGTAAAATTGTCACGAAACGCTATCGAGGTTTTTTGGTAATGTGATATTTGTCACAAATGTTTTCATATACACAGTGTAGATTTGTGCTATACAAAAATCTATTAATATGAAAAAAAACATGGGAATAATTGATCGTGTAATAAGAGTACTTATTGCCTTTCTGATTGCAACACTTTATTTTACAGGCGTTATAAGTGGAACTGTTGCAATTATTTTACTTGTATTTGCAGTAGTTTTTATCATTACAAGCTTTTTGAGCTTTTGTCCATTGTATCTTCCTTTTGGGTTGTCGACTATACTGAAAAAGAAGTAGTGTAATGACATGAAAATGATTCTTGAAATTGTTACAATCACTTGTTTTAATAAGTAACAAATTCAATTGAATCTGAAATACTAATCTATTTAAGGTCGTCAAATGTTTTGTGAATATATATCACAGCAGTGCACTAAGACCATGAAAATTAAAAATAATAAAATGAAAATAGAACATATTTATACCGGATGCTTAGCTCAAGGTGCTTATTATATTGAGAGTGATGGAGAAGCTGCAATTGTTGATCCATTGCGGGAAGTGTCTCATTATATAGCATTGGCTGAAAAAAATAATTCAAAAATCAAGTACATCTTTGAGACTCATTTTCATGCAGATTTCGTTTCTGGTCATATTGATTTAGCCGAAAAAACAGGAGCTAAAATTATTTATGGTCCTACTAAAATGAAGACAGGATTTGATACTATTATAGCCGAGGATAATCAAGTTTTTACTCTAGGAAAAATAAAAATAAGAGTTATTCATACTCCTGGACACACCATGGAAAGTAGTTGTTTTTTACTAACAGATGAGAATGGGCATGATGTAGCTCTGTTTTCTGGAGATACTTTGTTTATAGGAGATGTTGGTAGACCTGATTTGGCGCAGCATGTTATTTCTGAGTTGACAGAGGAGAAGCTAGCTGTTCATTTATTCCATTCGCTTAGAGAGAAGATAATGCCTTTGAATGATGATATAGTTGTATATCCTGCACATGGTGCCGGAAGTGCATGTGGTAAAAATTTGAGTAAGCAATTAACGGACACTTTAGGAAATCAAAAAAGGACAAATTACGCATTGAATCCTACTCTTTCTAAGGATGAGTTTGTTCGACAGTTGCTAAGTGGGTTAACGCCACCTCCAGCGTATTTTCCTCAAAATGTATTGATGAATATCAATGGATACGATTCAATTGATGAGGTGTTGAGAAAGGGCACAAAAGCTCTTTCTGTGAAAGAGTTTATTGAAATGAGGAATAGCAATAATGCCGTAATTATTGATACACGTAAAGCAGAAAATTTCGGAAAAGGTTTTATACCCGGCTCAATTAATATTGGCATTGATGGCGATTTTGCTGTGTGGGTAGGTACTCTTGTTGCTGATACAAAGCAACCATTATTATTAGTTATAGATCCTGGACGAGAGAACGAAGTTGTTACTCGTTTAGCAAGAGTAGGTTATGATAATGCGGTTGGTTATTTGAATGGTGGATTTGCAGCTTGGACTAACGCCAATCAAGTAGTTGATACCATTGAAAGTGTTTTTGCAAAAGACCTGCCAATCTTGAAAGAGAAGCAGAGTATTAATTTTTTAGATGTTAGGAAAAAGAGTGAATTTGATTCAGAGCATATTGAGGGCGCTATTAATATGCCGTTGGATTTTGTAAATAAAAATTTACAAGCACTTGATCGTACTAAGAAGTATTATGTTCATTGTGCTGGAGGGTATCGGTCAATGATTTTCATTTCGATTCTAAGGAAGCATGGATATTCGAATTTGATAAATATTGTTGAAGGTTATAGTGGTTTAAAAAAGCTTGAAGCATTCCCAATTACCGATTATGTGTGTCCAACAACTATGTTGTAAATTTTTTTAGTAATAGTAGTAGAGCAGATGAAATCAATTATCAAATATAAATACACGCTAGTAGGACTTTTTATAGGAGCAGTTGCAGGATATCTATATTATTATTTTGTAGGGTGTAGTAGTGGCAGTTGTTCGATAACCTCAAGTCCTATTAATAGTACAGTTTATGGTGCTATAATGGGAGTGTTAGCAATTAGTTCATTTAAGAAAGAAACAAATAAAAATTAGTTATGATAAATACAATTAAGAATATGCTAGGATTTGGTCCGCAAGCAGATTTCAAAGAACTTGTAAAAAACAATGCCATAATTGTTGATGTACGCTCCAAAGGAGAATTTAGTTCCGGACATATAAAGGGTTCTATGAATATTCCATTGCAAAATCTTCAGGATAATCTAAAAAAGCTTAGTAAAGACAGACCAATTATTACCTGTTGCGCTAGTGGCATGAGAAGTGCCAGTGCGAAGAATATGCTACTTTCTATGGGTTACAAAGAAGTTTATAATGGTGGAGGTTGGCAAAGTTTAAATAGTAAAATTCATTAGTTATGGCAAATTTTAGTGAAATAATAAATTCGGATAAACCTGTTTTAATAGACTTTTTTGCAGAATGGTGTGGGCCATGCAAAATGATGAAACCAATATTGGAAGAGTTAAAAACCTTGGTTGGCGATAATGCTACAATTCTTAAAATTGATGTAGATAAGAATCCCGCTGTTGCTCAATCTTACAATATACAAGGAGTTCCAACATTGGCAATATTTAAAAATGGGAAACTACTTTGGCGGCAAAGTGGTGTAATGAATGCCAATCAACTTAGCAGCAAGCTAAACGAGTTTTATACTAATTAAGTTTGTAGAGTTTTGCAGCTAAGCTGCTCATACTTGTTGTGAATACTACTATTGATATAGAGCTTAAAGGCATTAGTATTGCAGCAATAACTGGAGATAGCGTTCCCTGAACTGCAAAGTATAATCCAACAATATTGTAAATAATAGAGATAATAAAGCTTCCAATAATTATTTGTTTTCCTGTTTTTGCAAACCGAATAAAGGTGTGCAGTTTTTTTAATACGCTACTATCCATTATAATGTCGCAAGCAGGGGAAAAATTATTTTTACTGTCAGAAACAGTTATTCCAACATTGCTTGCTATCAAAGCTCCTGCATCATTTAGACCATCGCCCACCATTACTACTTTCTTTTGATACGACTTTAAGCTTTCTATGTAGTTAAGTTTGTCCTCTGGTAGTTGATTAAATAGTAGATTACTATCTGTTCCGAAAATATATTCTAAATTTTCTTTTTCCGATGGGTTGTCTCCGGTTAAAACTGTTAAGCTATATTCTTTTTTTAAATTTTGAACTAATTCGTTGAGGCCTTCTCTGTATTTGTTTTTTATTTCGAAGCAACCTAGAATTTTATTGTCAATTT
>JAFLBG010000040.1 GCA_017303975.1 Bacteroidota bacterium | reverse complement strand
AAGTCTTACAAGAGATGGAAAAGAATATATAATTATAAGGAACCTGTAGCCCTCTTTGAAAAATATCTGCAAACTATCGAATTCAGCTTTGGCTTGGAAAGATTCTTTAATCAAATCTTCTACACAAGCGCATACACCCTAAAACGTATACGAACAAGCAACAGTTTTAAAGAGGCGTTAAGTAAGGAAAATATTGAATTATTAGTTTTGGAAGGATTATCTAGAAAGTTGGATTCAAAAATTGGATTTGCAACCCTATTTGAAGAAATAATTCCGATCCAAGTAAAAGAGGAAATTGGGAAGGAAATTACGCTCAATTCAAAGAATCAAAAACTATCCACTTTTAGTGATGGTATTAGCTATCTAGACTATGCCTTAATTGATAATTATTTTATTTGCTCAACAGAATATGAAAGTAAAATAGAAAATATATTTCGTGATTTGAAAATACTACTATGATCAAATTCAAAAAGTATCAATTTGAATGCGGTCTAAATATTTATCTAACATATAACCTTTTTTAAATGATTTAATATGATAGATTTCATCCTCTTGAACCAACACTTCTACGTAGAAATCAGATAGTGTATAAAGGGAAAAACTTAAGCCTCGCAATTTTACACTCCCAACAAATTCCCCATGCTGCCAAAGCAAATCAGCTCTTTCATTCTTCGTGAGCTTATTAAATTCGTATAAACCTACTTTCATTTAGTGAGCAAAAGGTTCGTTATTTCCTCCTTCCAATTCTCCTTACTCATTTCCTTAGGAATAGGAACTAAGATATTATCGGTTTCAAATTTCTGTGAACCAAAAACCTTCTCAGACTTCACATTAACTAGAAAAAGAAAATAGCTATTCTCTCCTGCAATCTCTTTTTTTTTAATTTCAATTTGTGAATTCTTTATGCCTTCCAAAACAACAATCTGCTTTACTGTTTCGTTACTTGAATTCTTGCGCTCGATGGTTAATTTATTCGTTTCCATCTCAACGAAAGCTCTCTGACTCCATACTTTTCCATCCACAACAACAGTTCCGCTCAACATTCGAACACCCTGTTTTTGACTCCAAGCAGGATTAAAAAGAAATAGTAAAACGAAGAGGATTAGAAATAGTTTGTTTTTCATAACACAAAATTACTAAGCAAATTTCATTTTGAAACACACTCAAAGAGATTTCTTCTATTGATTAATAAATAACCCAAATACAATTATTTTTTGGGAGGTAACGGTTTTTAGCTAAGCGAGGTGCGGAAATTAAAAGCACTAAACTGTCTAGCCGCACAAATATAAATTAAAAGCACTGAACTGAATGGCAAATGCAAAAAATGTTGCGCGGAGCGCACCTTTAAAAAATGCATTTGCAACTTGCACTCACTCCGCATCTTGCTTAGGTAATGTTATGGCGCGTTTATCTGTGCTCATCAGTCCACTCTTTTGCTTTAACTGCCATATCTCTGTATTTTTCTGCACTGTCTTTCTGATTTAATTGTTCGTAAGCTTTTGTCAAACCAATATACGGTTCGGGTCTAAAGTTATAACCTGAATATAAGTGATTCAAAGAGTCTGCCCTGTAATAGTTTATAATTGCAGTTTTATAATCTCTCTTTCCAACATAGCAGTCGCCAATACTACTATAAAACATTAATTTGGTAATTGCCCATTGAGGTGATATTTGAATAACTTGATTAAATGTCATTATAGATTTTTCGTATTCATGATTTGCAATACCATTTAATCCAACAGTGTTTAGAGAGTCAATTTTTTTAATTAATAAAAACTGGGGAATAAACCATGCTTCAAATCTGTCAGCGTGTACTTTTCGATTTTCCGGTTTATAATGTCCTTTAAATCCCTTAAAACTTGAGTTTGTATTTGTAATCGAAGTGTCATAAACTACTGATTGTAATTTTAAAACAACAGTATTATTTATTTCATCAACTGCTACTTTTATTACTGGTGCTATTGTGTCAAAATTGTCCCAAGCCCAAACATGCGCAAATAACATACTGTCATTGGTAATTTTGAACGGATAGTTAATTTCATAAAAATCTAGTATTCTAATGAATTCTCTTTTTGATAGCTGAAAAGATATTTTCTTTTCTTCAATATTAAATTCATTTCCGTATTCCAAAGGGGAATCCTGAAAAGTTGGTGTGTCTTGATTGTCGTTTGGGTCTGACTTACTTGTAGCAATAAATGAAAATGCTGAAATAAGTAAAGGGAAAATGGGACTGATTCTTATTGCTTTAATATTTTCCTTTTTACTTTCAAAGTTGTATGCAACAGGAAGTATTAATAAAGCAATGAGGTCTGTGTAGTCCACCGTTCGGGTGATTTTTAGCAGATCAAAATTATTGAAATTGTCTATAAGAATTTGACTGAAGGGTGATTTCCATATGATAAATATAAATCCTGTCAGCCAAAATATTTTGTTTTTGTGCCTTGGTACTAGTTCCGCCCAAAACAATGAAAAGATAAAAAGTCCAGCAAAGTCAGAGAGTTTACCAGTCAGCCAATTTCCGTAAAGTTCTTTTAGAACAAAGTCGTTCAACAGAAGAACTGTCAGTCCGAAAATGAACCAAAATGATGTCAATATTTTAAGGTCTCTCGTCATTTTTAAATGCGCCATAACTCTTTTATATAAAGGGATTTCTATCTAAAAACCCTACAAAGCCTTCCAAAATTGGTAGGCTTTCCCCGGTTTTGTCTTTTTTGACCCCTCTATTATTTATCATTATTTTAATTTCAATTTTTCAATTGGACTTGTTACTTTTCCCAGCCCTTCACTACTTACATGTGTATATATTTGAGTTGTTTTTAGATTCTTATGCCCCAATAATTCTTGTATATACCTTAAGTTAGTTCAACCCGTAATTATACTCATTTTCAATAATACTGATTCTTCGTGTATTATTGATATTTAATCTGCTTATAATACCTTTCCATCCACAACAACAGTTCCGCTCAACATTCTTACAGCAACATTGGTTGCAGAAATACTTCCAAAAAGTAAAAATAGACTGATGGGGAAAAAAAATAATTTGTTTTTCATGGGTTAAGTTTATAAGGAAAATCCTTTTCGTTTATACATGTTTTCTCTTAATTCAATTTCTTTAAATAATTTTTCACTCCACTGTGGAAGCTTCTCTGCAATTTTAATTAATTGGTTTTGCTCGACCTTAAACAATACTTCTGGCTTCTGAGAATTATTTAATACATAAACATTATCGAATTTTTTATAATGCGAAATAATATTGCTCAAGCCCTTTTCATATCTATCCTTCACTGTGATAGGATCAACAAAATGCCCCCCTTGCTTAACACGTTGATTAACTCGAACGCTGCATAAGTCAGGATCTCCAATGTTTACGTAAACGAGATTCACATTATATCCAAAGTTCTTTAATCTAAAACATTCTGAAATCTGCTCCTGTTTATGAAAATTTGTTTCTTTAGAATAGTTTGCTTTATCCGCTTGAAGTTGCCTTTCGATATTGCCTACATAGGCGTTCACTTGAACAAGCAAATCATTATTTTTTTCAAAACGGGAAAATTCTTCACTAAGAATCTTGTCAGTATTAATATGAAAATTATTGGCCGGAACAACACCAAGATTTTTCAGATACTCAATATTAGTTGATTTTCCAGCGCCATTAGGTCCGGCAATAAAATAAAAATCTGCCAACTATCTTACCTTTTTTAAATAGTTAATTGAATCCGATTGGCTATTGTATGAAATCTCCCAGGTTTCTCCGTTGGGTAAATCTACATAAGTAACACCTTCAACTTGGTAGGAAAAAAACACGCCTTTAGAAAGGGTTTCTGCTCTAAGCTTCTCAATAAAGCCAACGCTTTTCTCCTTAAATTCCTTTAGTTTCTCTGCACTCCAATTTGAATTACTCATACCATAAATTTACAACAATTGAGATAGGAAATCAATAGTTATCAATGCTGCCGTTTGCCCGTTTTCTATTTTTATCAGGATCAAAAAAGAGGGGAGCTTACAGGTCATCCTTAGAAATTTTAAAACTTTACAGTAAAAAGACTAGTAACTCCGCAGCTCATAGGAACCGAGAGTACTTATAATCTCAAATAATGAAACAATTTTTTACTGCTTTTGTTGTTTTATTGAACCTCAATTATGATTTCTTACAATCCATGTCGAACCTTCATCTCTTCTAAATGCGTTTGAACCCAAAGGTAGATTTAAAATTTCTTTCAGTGTTGGGTCAATATTAAGTATTGTTCCCAAACTAATAACAACTGCATCATTTTCATCAGGTTCAGATGAACCATCTAAAAACTGCCAAACACCATCATCGTCATGCGATACCTTCAAGATAGCGGCTGCCTTGTAAACAATATTTCGTGTTGATATAGCTACTCCATCTAAATCTATATTTTCCATTATTTAGTCTGTTTTGTTTTCGCCTCAAAACTCTAATATCTCTATTACAACACCTTCACCTAAATTAGAACGTCCTTCGCCAAATACAAATTTTTTACCAACTTTAATATCGTCTCCTAAATATTCCTTACTAACAAAACGAATTTCAACCTCTGCTTCATCATTTGGATAGAACTCCTTTCTGTCTAATAAGGTTATTTGACCAGAAGCTTTCATTTCTTCAACAAAATTAAATAATGGCCTGTAACCATCAGTAAATGGTGTTTTTCTGCCTTTATCTGAACTATACAATCTAATTCTTGCCTTAATCTTTATCATGTTAGTTGCAAACTGAACTAATCGAAATAAATAAAAAAATTATTCATATCGCATTCTTTGCTATTGTTTTATTTGTCGCCCCAATTTCCGATTTCCCTTTTATTTTATATAAACTTCCAGAAAATTCTGATTTCAAGTAGTCATCATTTAACATTTCTACAAAGGCAACTGCGGACTTCTTAGTTGTAATTGAAAGTTTAGCCTCATCATCGGTCATTTTAAATTCTACTTTATATTTCTTTGCAAGGTTTACAATCTGCTTAGGTGTTTTTGTTAGTATCTTACTTAAAGGATTAATATTCAAAAGTTTTCTCAAAGTGTTCTTTTTATTTGATAGCATTGAAATTATATCCATCCCATCAACTAATTTTGAATTCTTAATTACATCAATATTAACTTCTGCGGCCGCTTTCATTGCACCTACATAATCAAAGGCTTTTTCAAATTCTGAACGGTTGAGAATGATAAGTTCTTCTTCAATAAGCATAACATCAAAATGCTTGCTTAAACGCAGTAAATCTTTATCAAGTAAACTTAGTTTATTATTGGAAAAAAGAAGAGCATAACTACTTTCCTTTTTCAAAACACTTATCTGATAGTTTTTTTTGAAAAGATATATTGTTGCATTTAAACAATCTACCTTAAAGATATAAGACCACACTCTCTCTAATTCCAAATTATTAGGAAACTCTCCTGCCTTATTGTTTACAACTGCATCAAAGATTACAGATGCTCTGGGGATGTCAGCTTTACTAATATGGAAAACTTGTCTGACATTATTTGCTTCGGCTGTATTTGCACTTACGATTTCATATTGATAATCTTCCGACTCATTAAAAAATTTATTCTTTATTTGAGAACGGACAATTCTACCTAAGGCAGGACTAAGTTTATTTTCTTCTGTTGCGGGTAGGTAAGTGAGAATGCTTTTATTGTCATCTTCGTATTGAAGATACATTTCCACACTTACAGTTTCCCCGTCTTGTATGAAATATTGAAGTTTTTCCTGTAATTGAGCTTTGTTCATTATCAAGTGATTTTAATAAAATAAAGGTCTTCGTCAAGTTCTTTATACCTATATGAAGCATTTTTCTTCAATTTCCCTTTACTGATTACAGTTCGTTCTTCTCCATCTTCAAATGTTGCTTGGAATATATAATAACCAAAAAGAGCCAGTGTAGGGTTGGCATAAAGTAAATTCGTTTTTGTATAAATGAACCCTATAATGAGAAATAATAAAGTAGTTGCAAGCAGATTATTCCAAGTGTCAAATTTTAAACCAATAAAAGGGATAATATATGTTGCTAGATAAGAGAGGTACTCAATACCTGAGTTTTTTATTCTAACTACCTTTTTAGGATTTCGAAAACCTGCACTGGCATTAACCTTAATGAAAATCAAATAGTAGAGAAAAGATAAAATTGAAATTGTCACAAGAACCAACGAAAACAAATTGTTTTTAAGAATTGGCATAATACTTAATGCAATTCCTTGTTCATCTAACATCTTATCATTCAAATTTTGTATAGCAAGAATGAGAAAAAGGGGAATGTATGAAACTAAAAACAAAGCAAATAATGTAGTTTTTTTTAACATACAATCATCAGTTTTAAATTAAGAACCATTCAGATAACAAACCGCGGTTCAAGCAGAAAAGAAGCATACTGAAATTCAGATAATGTCTAACTTTCGGTCATGAAGTGGTCTATTTATGAATTATCTTTTAATTTGTAATAATTAATTTCCGACTTTGAAGTCCCATTTTTTCTTCTAAGTGATTTTTGAGGCTTACCCCATTTCCTTTTCCTTGTTTCTTCATCCGAAACTCATAGGAACCGAGAGTACTTATAATCTCAAATAATAAAACAACTTTTTGTTAGTGTATTATTTATTGCCTCCTTCTTCAACAGCTATAGTACTTAAAAGCATTCTCAAAATATCTTCTTCTTTCCCTGTTACTTGTTGGCTTTTATGAGGATAGATAGATATTCCTAAGTATGTGTTATAATGAAGAATAAATCGAACACCACTATATAGAAATTCCCAGTAAAGAGAATCAAAATCATCAACTTTATTTACAAAAGAAGATTTTAATTTATCACAAATAGTATCTGCTAGTTTATAGAACTCCTCAAATTCCTTCACATCTTCAAATTTTGCTTCTACGAAATCATCAGATTTCTCAATCGTTACCTTCATATACTTTTATTTTTTATTGTACTTTGAATTTATTTCAGGACTTGTCCTTTTTGAAGAATTGATAATTTCTTGGTATGCTTTATGCCAATTCCGATATTTCAATAAATCACTTTTTGTTTTTATTAATTAATGCAGTGTCTAACGGAATCCAATTCCCTTTATAAACCAGTAAACCACTGTCAACGGTTGCATAGTAGTAAACTTTTCCATCTTCATTATATTGTTTATCTGAAAAGCCTTCTCCATTTTTGTATCCCTCTATTTTCTTAATTTTTCCAGTTTCATAAAAGTATTTAAACAATCCATCTTTTTTTCCACCAGTAAAAGAATAAATTGTTTTTATCTTTCCATTTTGATAGTACTCTTTTGAAGTTCCATCTAACAAGCCATTCACATAAAACTCTTCAGCCTCCAAAATTCCATTATCATAATAAAACTTGAACAATCCAATTCTTTGCCCATCCTTATTTTCACCCTCAGACCTTAATTTTCCATTCGGATGGTATGATAATTCTTTGCCATGAGCTAATGAATCTTTTTTAAAGACTTCAGTTTGTACTTGACCATTATCATAATAATTTCTTACTATCCAATTCTTTTGCCCATCAATATATTCACATTCTTCCTTAACCTTACCATTTGAATAATATTCAGTTATTTCCTTTCTCTTATTGCATGAATAAAGTATAATCAATACTAATACAATTAATGTTTTTTTTAACATTATAATCTAGTTTTTTTATTTTTTACTTCTGATTAGCCTTTGATTCTGTTTTAACCTTAACACCCCAGCTTTCCATTACTTTAGCTTGTTCCTTCCCAACCGGATTTGTATACTGTTTGCCTATAATTTTATAATAATGAGTAGCCGAATCTTTCCCACGATCATATTTAAGATATGATTGTTCGTCTTCATTTACGGGCTCATTAGAATCTTGACTCTGATCTGCAAAATCAGCATTTTCATAACTATTAGTTGCCCTTTCTCCCGCTTTAGTTGTTTGTGTCTCTCTTTTTCCGGTATTTTTTTGCTCCGTCAATGTCCTGTTATCGGAAACTTTCTTTTGTTCGACTGGTTGATATGGACTAGCTTTATCTAAAGCTGAATTTGCTGTTCGTAACAAATCGAATGTTTCATACTTTATCTCAATTAACTTCATTCCCGGCTTAGCTTTCGAAGCCCCACTCAGATTTTGTGAACCAAGTTGCTTGTCTGAACTAATAAGTACTCCGTAATTACCAGTAATTAATGAATAAGAGAATTGCATCAAAGAAATATGGGCTGTTGGGTTCAACGGAAGGAGTAACGAGTTAGTTCCTTCTAATCCATCGACATCAATATTCTGAATTGGGTTGTTCGAACCAAACTGGAACGGACTTAACTCAGGGTATTTTTTATTAATAAACAACTCATCATGCCTATCAAAACGCCTAGTCCCCTTCAAGTAGTTACGGAACCCATAATCCTGCCACCCAAAAAGTTCATTATCATCACGCTTTCCATTGAATGAATTAGGATATTCGTTACGATTAAAATTCCTGTTAGTTAAGTATTCCCCAAACGCCCCATAATCCTTAGAAGAACTAATATCAGCTACATAAGAATCAATTGTGTCGTTGTTCGTATTATCCAACGGTTTATACCATGTACTCGCTTTACCAATTCCTGGATCACGACCATACTTTAAGGCTTGACCATCATTAATTGAATTCAATTTTGTATTCCATTCCATTATTATAATCATAGTTTTCTTTTTCAAGTAAAGAAATATTAATTGAATTGAAATTAATTTCAGAAAGAGTGTAAGCATCTTTTTTGTGCCATGAATAATGAACCTGTTTTTTAGAATCAATTAGGAAAATTACAATCTCATATGATTCGTCTTTACAAATTGATACGTCTAATGGAATTTCCATATTATAAGAACCTCTATAAATGGGATGATAATTTAACCATACTAACAATTGAAACTCATGAAGATTACAAACCGATTCATGATTAATTTTAAGTTTTACTTTTTTAGATATTAATTCTGAATTGCATTGTCTTGATGGATTTTCTTTAGTTAAGAATTCTCCATTTTGCTGGGATTCGTTTACGTCAGATAAAACTGTACATTTTGTTGTACAATCACTAAAAAGCAGTATTGTTATTATTAATAAAATTGAAATTAAATTCATTTTATTTAACTTTTGGAGTTTCATTTTTCTTATATTCTGTTTGACCTGGAGACATCCATGGAGTTGTTCCAGTAGTTGGTAATTCTATTTGCTCAATATTTTGGAACCAAGAATCACCTGTAACGCTTCTATTTGTTGACTTTCCAGTCAAATCATCCAAATATGATGCATTTAATATTCCTGAATATTCTGTTCTGGATTGCCAAGCATTTACTGACATGCCTGTTTGATCTGCAATAGCTTGTGCTAAACTCTTTTCTGGATCGGTATCAAATGTGAAATCATTTACACTCTTTCCCGCACCAATTCTACAGGCGAAAATTGTACATGAAGCATTTGTTTCAAATGCATTTGGATTTAACTTTTTAGCTTGAGCTTCTGTAAATGAATACTTTTGCTCCACATCTGAATTCCCATAACCAAAAGAAATATTTCCAGGAACGCCATGACTAAACATATTAACCTGAGTTATTGGGTCTTCTTTTCTGATACTAGAAAAATTAGGTCCTTCTTTAATTCCGCTATTAATATAATTAACAACTTCATCAGCGGATTTTACTGTAATCATTGCAACCCCATTTCTTTCTGCCCATCTATTCATTTGTATTAGTTGTTTTGTGGAATAACCTTTTTCAAAAACTAACCATGCAACTCGTTCATTCTTGGAATTGTTTTTCTGTATATTATGTAATTGTTTCATTGCTGGCAGCACAAAATTCAAACCATATCTACCAGGGTGTTCCGAACCAGATACAACAATTTTTTCTTCACCATTTACATCAATATGACAAATTGGATTATTGCTTACAAAAATATACGGACTTTCATTAGAATTTTTTCTATGTCTAGCGTCTATTACATCATAAGTTCTTCGCGATTTCAAATAATTTCGACTTCCGTAATCCTGCCACCCAAACAATTCATTGTCATCACGTTTGCCATTGAAGGAGTTGGGATACTCATTACGGTTAAAGTTTCTGTTGGTCAGGTACTCCCCAAACGCCCCATAATCCTTAGAAGAACTAATATCAGCTACATAAGAATCAATTGTGTCGTTGTTGTTCTGGTCGAGTGGGATTTTGATGTCGCTGAATGTGCTTAGTACATTCCCTAAATGATTACTTCCACTATATTGCTTTTTGCCTAACACATGGCTAAAATAAACAGTATCTACATACGCTCCAATCATTTCTAAACTGTCTTGCACAATACCTAAGCTGCTACTACCATACAAATGATCTTCCGTTTTTGCAAACGAACCATCTTTATAGACATACGTACTCATGGTATTGCCTGTGGCATCTTTTATATAGTACTCACTTTGTATCCATGCATTGCTATTGTCAAAGGTATGTTTAGCAATTCGTTTACCCATTGGGTCGTAATCGTATTTTATGTTTGGTCTAGTACAACCAGTAGTTCGAGTAATAGAAAGTATTTTTCCATCTGCTCTTCTTACAATATTTGATATACTATCCCACACATCCTTTTTCAATTCCCCTATTTCTGAATAGGAATAATTGTTATTGCTGTTTATCGTACTTGCTGAATTATCAAAGGCAATCTGATCTGTTAAATCAAATCCTCCTGTTGATGTTGCACTGTCGTTGATGGCATACAACCTATTATTTAATCGTACTCCGCCTACCGTTTGATAACGATAATCTTGGTTATCGATGGCAAATCCCGCATCGTTATTTACAGTAGCTGTTAACATATTTCCATTGGCATCATACGTAAAAAGCTGCTGGTAGGTTCCCTCATACAATCCTCCTGAACCCCAACTGTTGGAAACAGAAGTAAGATCGTTGAACGAACGGCTTTGAATGATACGATTCAATTGGTCGTATTTATACGCATTCCCTAAAGGCAATACGGTAGGGGAGTACACCGCATTGTACGTTGGTGTTACCGGTTGCATCAAGGTTGTAGCCATTGCGCTTATATTGCCGTTAAATAAATCGTGTCGTTCTGCCATCCAGTTACTGCCTGTTTTATCTGCTTCAAAACGTTTGGTGATGGTATTCCATCTGCTGGTGTCAATAGCAGAATAATCGCCATCAAAATAATTTAAGCTATACCCAAATGCGTCTTGGGCAAAGGTAGCGTTTTGAAGGGTAAATTGAGTGGAGTGGTTGCCATCATTTCCGATGTCTCTCGTCTTATCAAGCGTATTGCTGTTTACTCCCTTTATCCAACCTTGCAGGGTGTACACAAAGTCTTGCCCCTGTACTTGGTTTTCTCCGTATTCTACTCTAGCAAGTGGTCCGTGTTTGTAGTAAAAATACTTGGCATCTAAATTCCATGTAGGGTCGGCTTGTAAATTGCGCCATACGGCATTGGGATACGTGCTGCTATATACTTCTGTTATTCGGTTGTCTGCATCGTACTCATAATGGTGGTAGAAGCGGTCAGCCTTGCCTTGTTGGTACGCTATGGTATTTACTTTGCCGCTGATTAAGTCGTACTCGTAATCTACTTTCTTATACCTAAAGGCTTGCGCATCATCCGGATCCATTCCACTATTTACCAAATCATACCATAGTTTTTGGTTGTCTATCAATAAGCTTTTTACGTTCCCATGCAGGTCGTAGCTGTAGTGGGTTGTGAGTGTTTTTTAACAATATGTCAAGGAACGTGTTCACTTTTTTCAAATGTAATTTATTTTTGAATTTTATTAACGATTGAATGGTAAATTTTCGAAAAGAGATGAGAAATATATGTTTATTGTATTTGAGATTGAAAAAGAAATTATACTGACAGAAGATAGTTTCTCAGCATCGAAGCATCAGTATATTTGTAAACTGGTATTTGAGTATATGCCCGGTTAACAATGTTTTGTGTAAGCTTTACAGCTCTAAGCATATTAATAATTTCCTCATTGGCATTTACTATATGTATAACTACTTTCAATTCCTTTTGTACTTCTTGTTGCTCCTTATAAAGTTGATCGGCAAATGACCTTGACATAAATTCCACATTAGAAAAATCTAATTCAACAATAGAGCAAGGATTTTTGCGAATAGAATTAATTAATTCAGTGGCTGCTTCACGAGTATTGAGAAGGTCACTTAATTCTTCAGAAACTAATATGTGTAAAACAGCTTTCATATCTATGATTAATTACAAATTTAATAGCATTTAGCTTTTACGCAAAATAAGTTTATTAGTTACCAACGTAATCATATAAATTAAATTGCTCGTTTGTTAAAATTGGAATTCGCAAGGCTACATAACAACCTTTATAATAATATCCTTCTTCTAGGGCTATAAGCTCTTCTCTTTCAATGTCTTGTACGAAAAAGGCATTTCCTGAATAAATACAAAATTTCCCCTTTAATCCCTCAACTAATATTCTTCTTGACGTAGATAAGCCAAAACCTCTACTTTCTGGTAAATTTTTAGTGGATTTGCCAAAAATAGCAAAATTTATAGCTTCTTCGTCAGATTTTGGATTATGTTTACCGGCATCAATATAAGATTGTAGCAATCCTTTTCCATAATCTGCAATACAGATATCCATAAAATTTTTAGTTGGATAAAATTGTGCAAATAAAATTCCCTTATTAGATCCGGAATGATCGGTAATGTTTTGCGTTAATTCATCTATCATATAGAAAATCGCCATCAAAACATAACCCTTTAACTTCAATTGATCTTTAAGAATACTATTTATTGCAGAAATAACTTTTTCACGAATCTTGTTTTCTATTTCTTTTTTTCCTGCAGGAAAAGCGATTAAAGGAATATATGTTTTCGAATGGTAATTTTCAAAAAAAGTATCTAGGTTTTGAAACTGCGACTCCTGATAATTGAACCCATCAGGGAAATAGACAGTTTTAAAGTAATTAGAAATTGATTCGTTTTGTTTGTTGAAAGTGTAATGAACTTTTTTACCCTTCAACCTTTGATAGTGCGCAATACTCGTCAACCCTCCTATAATAAAAGGATTAATAAACATGCAATTATTAAAGTCAAAATGAAAAATTTCTGCTTTTGAATTATTTACATTCAAAATAGTATTAATAAAATAAAAAAGTGGATCCCCAAAGTTATCTGAGATGTGAGTTGGTATTTCAATTCTTAATTCCATATTCTAGTTGTATCTAATGTAGCAAATCAATTTAATAAATCTATCACCCCAACGGATGAAACTTACTAATAAGTTTATGTTGCAGTGCTTGATTAGTTGGCTTCAGGCGCAAGGTTGAAGACACCCATCGATGTCCTGCTATGTATTGAACTTCTTCGAGTAAATAGTTTTTTTCTTTAAACAAATTGCTCAACACGCTATCTCGTATGGTCTTGGTATTGAGCTTTCGCTCAGGGAACAAATACCTAAACGATTCTACTAACGTGCCAACATCTTCAACGGTTATAGGCTTCCCTCTAAAATTAAGTAACAGAAAATCTGTTTTTTGTTTAGCGGTTTTTAGTAATCGATTACGCGTGTTATTCAAATACTCCTCTAATAGTACTATTTGCAATGGCTGTAAGGGCAGTCTTCTTGCTAAATGAATTCGTCCACCCTTTATAAATACATTCTGCGATTCAGCATCTATGTGCTTTAATTTTAATCCGCAAATTTCTTGCGGTAACAAACCCTGATAAATTAAAAAAGAAATTATCAGTTTGTTTTTAATTGCTAGATGCTCGTAACGCTCCGTTCGATTAAGCAACAACTCCAGTTCGGCAGAAGTAAATAAGTCATAAAATATAATTCCTCGCTTGGTATTTCCTTTTATATACAAGGAAGAACAAGGGTGATGCTGTATTGCTCCGGTCTCTATCAAAAAATCGAAATATTTTTTTACCACCTGAAGTTTGATTTTTCTTGTTGTGAGCGCAATGGGTGCGTTGCTTATACTATGCATATAATCAACCAGGTTACTATAGCAATAGTATTTTGCGTTTGGATGCTCTAGCAGGAAACGCTTCGTTTCAAATACATACTTTCGTATGGTAGATGCAGAGAAATTCTTCTCTACCAAATAGTTTTTATAAAATTCCATTAGGCTGCAATTTTAGAATGGTTAATAGCTTCTGTAATACGTTGTTTTTGTTTACGATGCTTGCAATAGATATGGGTAGTATCTAAAAGTACATGTCCCAAGAATTCACGTATAAAGTCAATATCAGCGCCATTATCTGCCAGGTGTGTGGCTATGCTATGACGAAGGGTGTGGAGTCCCACTTGCTTGTTTTGCAAAGCAGGATTATTTGTTCTCTTTACCAAACGCTTGATGCACTCGTAAAACCGATCTGCTTTTACACGTGCTCCTGACGGGGTGATGAAAAACGCTGGATTATAGGCATTTCCCGCAGTATGAGTCGTGCGTTCGTTTACAATGTATTCTTTTAAATGAGCTGCTACCGAAGCAGAAAGAGGCACTGTTCTGGTTTTGTTTAGTTTGCCACAACGAATCAACAGCGAGTTTTCTGTAAAATAGATATCCGACACATTCAATTTAAAAATTTCAGTTTTACGAAGTCCACAGCCGTAGGCTAAAGCTAGCAACGCTTTTTCGAAAGAATTCTTGCAGGCTGAGTATAATTGCATTACTTCTTCTTTGCTAAGCACCTTGCGTCCTGTGCTTTTAAAAGCAATTGTACTTGGCAAATACACAGGCGATGCATTGAGTATTCCTGACTCAACCAAATGATTAAAGAACAAACGCAAAGAGAACATTTTACTGCGAATAGCCGAATCGCTCAAGCCTCCTGCTCTTCGCTGATTGGGACGTTCTCTTAAATAGTTGTAGTAGGCTAGTATATGGTTGCCGTTTACTTGTTGTATGGAATTGATTCCACTGTTTTCGATAAAGAATAAAAACTCCTTCATCATGTTACTGTAAAAATGTTCTTTGGCTCTGCTATAGCCTTTTGCAATAAGTAGATTGTCAAATTGATGATACAGCATCTTGTATGTGCGGTTGTTTAGTTTTAAAAAGTGCATAGTTGTTGTTTTTTAGTATCGTTTATGTAAATTGATTTATGGGTGGAACGCAAGCCATTTCTCTTTATCCGGTGGGCATTCTAGCGTCCCACGGCACTCGTGAGTCACAAGTGTTATGGTGGAAAATTTGGTAGGTTATAGCAGCTCATTAGTTGCTGCTTAATTTGTTTTATTTCGTAAAGACAAACTTCCCACGTGCTAATTTTATAGCAGTAGCCTTTGTTTTTGTTGCCTCCTGTTATCACCAGAAAATCGCGTTCTACGAGTACTGAAAAAATTCTATCACATTTGCTTTTACTTACGTTGAGTGCCGAACGTATCTCACGCTGCATAAAACTATAGTTGGAAGGGTTATCAGGAGCAGTTTTTCGAACATAATTTTTTAGTGCTTCAAATAATAAATACACGTGTGAGCCCAACCCGTCTTGTTCTTGGTAGCACCAATCGGTAACTAATTCAATGGCTAGTATTATATCTTGTTCAGTTACTTGTACAATACCATTACTGTTTTTTTTGCGCTGATATTGATGTAAGTACGCCACTACATGTACAAGCGAATCAAGCATTTCCAAAGCAATTTGTTTGATACTATTTTCAGCGGGGATATCTGCATTTAATATAAACGGATTATGAATCTCTACTTTTTGCAATTGATTAGTACAGCGTTGCAAAAATATTCTTGCCTCTTCTGCTGCCGGAGAATGAATAGTTCTGCTCCTTGAAACAAAGTTGTTTACTGCATTTGCTCTATTTACAGAGGGTTTGTCTTTATGTACTAGAAAACCAACGGGAGTTTTTTTGCCAAACGGACTATCGCTAGCTACCAGTGAAGCAAAGCTCCCACTTACATGTTTTATGGTGCTTGCTAATTGTCCATTTCTATTTTTGTAGGTGAGCGAGGTATGCAGTTCTCCATTTTTTTGTAGGCTTACAAATGCCTGTTGTGCTTCTTTGTGAAATTCCAGAAAACCTGTAACTACAAGTAGTTTTCCATCCAACTGATTGTGGTTGTAGTAATAGAACGACTTGGCTGTTGCTCGCGAAATATGAACAACCTCATCGCTTGGGAAACAGCGAGCAATAGTATTTAATAGGTTGTTGTCTTCTTCGTCCTCGATAGCAGCATGCATCGGAACTTTTGTTTTGTAGCTCAACGCAATTAAAAACAATAGTTTCCGGTTTAGCTCCTCGCCAACAACTCCTGCTTGTTCCAACAATTTATCTATTCGCTCAAATAGGTTAGGGGCAGATAAAAAATCTAGTATCTCTTTTTTGTTTTCTTTAGGAGCTATTGCCGCTGGGTGTGTTTTAATGCTGCCTTGGATTGTAGCCCAGGTTGTTTCGCGGTAGTTTTCTAGAGCGCTAGTAAGTTCTTGTAACTCCTCTAGCAGCAGCTGTTCGTCTTGAAAAAATTGCGCTGAAATAGTTGCTGCCAAGTTTGTTACTTGTACTTTTTCGTATAGGTCTATCTTATAGCGCTCTCGCTGCAAGGTTTGTGGCATTTCGATGAGCAAGGTTATTGGCAAGCAGCTTAAATCGCTAGAGAGGTTTCCAAGCACTTGGTAATTATTTAACTTACCTGTAAACAACGTTTTTTGTTCATGTACAAATTGCAGTTTCGACTCCGGTTGTTTTTCTACAACCTTTAGTGTGTTAGCTTTAGTAATAATTTTTTTGAGTTCTTCTTGTGATTGTTTCATGGTAATTTGTTTTAAAAGTTGGTTTGTAATTGAAAAAATGCAATAGGTAGCCCGAGTCATGGCAGCGCTAAGCCACCAAGAAAAGGGTGTTGAGTTTTGTTAAAGTTTAGTTTATACTATCCGGGACACACCGGATACAGCATAAATAATCCGCTAAATGGTGTGTTTTCTACACACATCGGACGACAATAATAGGGGGTGCACTTTGTGTTTGTAAACAGCTGTTTTTTAGAAAAACGGAAGTAGGTAATTATTATTGTAAGCCTTATTGCCAAAGGGCTGCAAGGGAATAAATGTAAAATTATAATTTTGTAAAAATGTAATTTTGCAAAATTGCAATTTTTGGTGACTACGCCTTATGGTTGTTGAGTTAGCCACTTTTTTGATTAAGAACAAAAATTGTAGAAAAGTGCTGTTTTTTGACTTATATAAGAGAAAAATTTTTTTAAAATATTTTTTGGGTATATACTTTTAAAGACATTTTGTGTATATCTCGGAAGAATGTCGGTGTAGATATTCTTACATCTTGCCCTGTAATTGAAATATTTTATAAATCTGGCACGGATAACTTAACTCACATGCAAATATGTTCGCACGGATTGCAAATCCGCGCGAGCCGGTTCTCTACACCTTTGCCCCGACACACAAGCCACCTGATTTAACAATAAAAATCAGGTGACAATCAGATCACGACCTTATTTTTTACAGACCCCATAATAAACTTTGTAAAATTCCATGCTCACCAGTCGTCAATAATAATCGGAGTACAAGTAGATACAATGATACTAACACAATAAATCCATTAAAAACAACTTTTCTTATGAGGACAGGCTTTTCATTATTGGTCTTATCCTGAAACAATCTAATTGTGCGCATAATCTCAACCGTAATTAGTATAGTGCTAAAAATAAGTGCATAAGTTTCATTCGGTGAAATATAATATTGGACAACTAATGCAAATAGGGGCACTATCTGCTCTATTATTTTTTGCTTTTTCATATAACTTGTTTTAGTCTTGTGATGGTGCAGATCCTCCTGGAGGAGGTGCTGGATTCTTTTTTTCTACAATATTCTTAATCTGATTAAATATTGTACCTGAAACATCACTATCTATAGTTCTATGGCTTGTATTTTTAACCTTAATATTCTCGATAACACTATTTTCGTTTCCAAATTGTGCAGAAGTTTCTTCTCCTCCAGCTTCTCCAAAATTCGATTGATAATAGTTTATATTAAAATTAACATTGCTAGGAATATCAGAATCGTCCCAGCCAGGTGAGGAAATATCAATTGTATATAATCGATCTACTTTAATTTCAGGATTTTCCTTGACTAATTCAACTAAGTTGTCTGCGCCTAAACTGTGACCAACGAGTATTAATTTAGCATTAGGATTAATACTATTGAGATTTTTTATTGTTTGTTTTATATCATCTTTTGTAACCGTACCTTCTGAGGAAGAATACTGAACAACCTGAATAAAAGGTTGATTCTTTTCTAAATCAGATAAAATATTTAAATCGTTTTTAGAACTTGTTGCAGCAGGATTATTTTTTACTTGTGTTTGATTTGTTTTTGGAGGATTTGCTTCTTTTCCATGGACAACAATAACTAATACTTCTACTCCTTCATTAATAGCTTCTGGCTCAAGTCCATCTACATCAATAGCTAAAATTGGCGAGTTCCCTGCAAATTGGAACGGACTTAGCTCAGGATACTTTTTATTTATAAATAATTCATCATGCCTGTCGAACCGCCTCGCAGCTTTCATATAATTTCTGAAGCCATAATCCTGCCAACCAAACAATTCGTTATCCTCTCTCTTACCGTTAAAACTGTTTGGATACTCATTTCGATTAAAATTACGATTCGTTAAGTAAGACCCAAAAGGATAGTAATCTAATATCAAAGAACTGTATTGTTTTTGTTTTTTATGATTTAATAAATGTATTTAATTTTCTTTTTCAGTTGAAGTCTTTTCAATTGAAAAAAGAAAATGTTATCAACAAAATGTCATACGTATAAAAACCTACAGCCCTTTACCGATAAGCCCCACAAGCCAAAAGCCCCGCCCTTCGTACCTCAGGGCTTGCACGGTCTTTTGGCTTGTTCCCCGCGCCTTTACGCTTCTGTAGTTTTTATCGCACACTTTTTGTACCAACACAAAGCAGCACATTGTTTTGTTTGTTTAATTGTCGCCTACTAGCTGACAAACAAAAAAACAATAAGCTGCACTACCACACAACAAAAAGATGCGCCATAAAAACTACCCAAATACTATTTTAACATAATGTGATCTTATAGGAGCAGGGCTTGCAGCCGGGAACCTGTCCTATAAGCACATTATGTTAAATAGCCCCGCAGACCACGCACAATAAAAGATGTAGGTAGTGCTACTTCCGCACGGGATAATATGATTGCAAGAAAGTTTTTTTGTAGTCCGCTTGGATGCTCATTCCGATTGTAATACCACACCAGCAGCACACCACCAAAGTTTTACAATCGGAATCGAGCTCGAGTGTTACTCTTGATTATTGTATAGGATGTATTTTTTCTAACTGCTCCTGAAGGGTTTCTATTCTGTTTGTTCTATAGTGCTCTGTACTGCTTACATAACGATGTCCTGCCATGTATTGTACTTGCCTTGCATGATGCAGCTTATACCAGTGTGCTATTACACTTGCCCGGATTTGTCTTAAATCTTTTATACCTGGATTTACTTTGCGTATTTCATTTATTAATCTAAATTGACTATTGCCAAGCTTAGAGCTTTTCCCCCTGCTCATAAATAATTTAGTTATTTGTTTCCTGCTTACAGCCATAAATAGTGGACGTATCTTTAATAGATAATTTTGTAAGTGTATTAATTGCTGTGCTTCTAATTTTAATGTACGGCTATTGCTTCTGCTGACACTGGGTATAAAAATTTTACCTTCTTCCAGTTTTAAATCTTTTACCTCTAATGCTTCTAATTCACCAGTAGTTAAAGCCTGATAGACCATTAATCCTATAATGGCTTTGTTCCTTTGTCTATTGACACCGTTTAAAGGATATGCAGCATATAGGTTCTCCAGTGTTTCATAAGGAATAATATCACCAAGTACTTTACGTGTTGCATTTCGTATTCTAATTTCTTCTACCGGATTTTCATCCCGTATCATAAGTAGCTGTAAGTAATTGTAAAAATGTTTGAGTCCAGTTATTTTCTGATTGATAGTTGTTTTACCATTACCATTTGAGCTGCAAAACTGTATATAGCCTAGTAGCTCTGCATAGCTAAGCTGTATAGGATTTATATTTTTTTCTTTACACCATTCCATGAGCGATACCGCAGCGGTTATAATATTTCGTACACTGTTTAAGCGGTATCTTGTGTGTAGCCAGTTTTCAAAATGTTGTAGTATTTCTTCTACTGTTAATTCTGTATTCATGGGCTATTCTTCATTAAGAATGTGCGTATAGATTTGTGTACTGTCTAAACACTTATGTCCTAAAAACATGGCAATATTTTCCAGTTCCATTCCCTTTTGTAATAAGTGGGTTGCAATGCTGTGCCGTAAAGTATGTATACCTATATCCTTTGTTATTCCTGCTTTTAAGCAAAGTATTTTCAGCCTTTGATAAAATCTATCTTTACTGATTCGATGTCCTCTTTCACTTACAAACAGAGCATTCTCGTTGCTTTTATCTGCAAGTAGTAATGGTCTTATGTTATGCAGGTAAAGCAATAGGTGGTTTAAATTGCTTGTTGTTATAGGGATTTGGCGTTCATAGTTGTTTTTGCTTTTTTTAATATGCACCAATTTCCTTTCTATTAATATATCTTCTACATCTAGCTGTACACCTTCTCCTTTCCGTAATCCACATCCGTAGTAAATTGACAACATGGCTCTGTCTCTTATTCCAAAGTGGCTGTTATCGGTTACTCCATAGATAGCTTGTATTTCTTCCATGGTTAGGATAACAATTTCTTTAATGGGATCATCTTCCAGTCGTGCTATTTTTAGAGGTATTTCAAAATTTTTTGCCTGCTTCAGATATTCGTTAAACTTTTTGAGCACTTCTATATATCTGTTGATATGTCCCGGACTTATGCCTCCGGCTCTCCTTCTGTTGGCTCGTGTTTTATGATACTCTATAAAGCTTTCTGAATGCTCTGTTTGAACCTCCGACAGGGTTTGTATGTTTTTGTCTTCCAGCCAACAAAAAAATTCCTGTAGCATTCTTGGAAACGAGTTAACGCAGGTTTCTCCGTAGCCTAGTATGTGCAGCCATTCTTTAAAGCTTAGTACAAAATGTTTGTAGTGGATTTGTTTTAGTTCCATGTCTGTCCCTTTTTTACTATTTACTGTCGCACTGCTTCCAAAGTCTTACCATTGTTATGTTTGAGTGCGACAAAGTTGTTTTGTCGCACTACTGTCGCACTGTCGTTCTTATGCTTTTCTTCATAGGCTTTCCATATCTTTTGCATCACTTGTTCAAGGTGCTTCTCTATGGTAGTTTGCAGGTTATTATCCCGGGAGAGTTCTGTTAATTCATATTCGTAGCCCTTTTTATATTTATTGCCTCCTGCTATTTTCAGATAGCCGTATTGTTGCAGTTCATATAAATAACGCTGTGTAGTTCTGGGATGTAGGTGTAATGCTAATCGTATCTGCTGCATATAAAATGAACTTTTCTTTTCCTTTTGTAAGATGGCTTTTACGCTTTCTAAAAAGTTTCGTGTTGCGGCACTTAGCTCATCACTCTTTCTGAACAGACTTTCTTTTAATAGTTTAAACGCCCATTCTATATGGCTTGGGTGCGCTTCTAAGCAATTATCTTTTGTAGTGCATTGGTATTGATGGTACAGGGTAATGGCTTCTATAAAGGACAATAAAATACCAATGCTTCGTCTTGGTTTTAATATGCTTTCGGGTAAATCAATTAGTGGGGCATACGGATTAATTACTTTTCTTGATTGTAATAACCGCTGCATGTTTTGGAGGTTCTCTCTAATTTGTTCTTCCCGTACTTCGTTTATTATTCCGGCTCGTAGTTGCTTTTGATAGTTCATTACGTTGTGATCTTGTTCTTTGCTGTTGTCCAGGTATATTAATACGCACCTGTTGGCATTGTCCTCATAGATTTTTTCTTTCGTAGTACAGCCCAAAAATGTTGCCGGGCCTTCTACTCTGTGTTGTACTGTTTGCAGGTTGCCTTTACTGTCTTTGTGTACCACCGTTTTAGTAATGTATTTTTTTGTGATTAATTCACGCATCGGGTATTCTACATTCTGTGCGCCTTCCATGTCTTCTATTAAAATGATTTTTCCCCGTATGCCTTCTTTCCAATAGTAAAAGCTGTTATCGGTGAACTGTGTGTTTTCTATAATATCTTCTTTTGGAAAACACTTGGCTACTTTTTCCAGTAAATAACTTTTGCCTGTTCCGCTTTGGCTTAAGGATATTACGCTTACAGGGTCTGCACTTAATCTGCTTACCATTGCTGTAAATAAAATTCCTGCGTTTTCTGTTTCTCCTATTATCCCTGTTTGCTGCAACTGCTCCAATGTCCAAGCCATTAAGTTTTTTTGTTGGAGCATCTGTAGTGCTGCTTCTCTTTCCTCGTGGGTTAGCTCTTTTCTAACTGGCTTGGTTAATTTTTTAGTTTCTATTTGTGCAATACGCCATGCTTCCAGTTCTTCTGTGAGTTCCGCAATGGTGCTACTGATAAGGGTTGTACTGTGGTCTAATTTTTCAGCTGCCTTGCGGATAAATTTTTCTACTAGATCGTCCTGGTATAAATCTATGTTTTGCCGAATGGTTTGGGTTGCATTGATATGTGGATTCCTGCGCAGGTAAATAGTTACGCGCAGCCTGTCTAAATTTTGTAAGCTGATACCGCCTAATAGTGTTACTTGCAGGGCTTCTGTGTTGTAATGGAGCTGCTCACTATTTCTAGTGTCTAGCTTATTAGTTACCGGAAGTATGTTTGCAGGTTCTGAAAATTGTGTTTCTTTTTTCAATTGAAAAAGAAAAGTTCTGTTGTTTACCAGTTCTTCAAACACGCTGCTGTCATGCCCCTGAGCTGTTTCGTTTATATCCTTGCAGGGAAGCTCCATACGGCTGATTTCTAATTGCTCATTCATAATTTTTAATTCATGTGCATATTTTAACGTGGCTGCTTTCCCGGATTCATCCATATCAAAGGCAAAGATTATTTCTTTCAGGTTCTTTAATTCTCTGATTGCCTTCATGTGTTCTGTGGTTAAACCATTTGTTCCGTAACAAGCCAGTAGCGAGCAATGGGAAGGCAATTGGTTTTGTAATAGCGTAGCACAGTCTATGATACTTTCTGTTAGTATTAATGTTGTTGTTTCTGTTTTTGGATAGTGAGGATATAAACCCTCTCTGTTTTTTAAGTAGTAATGCTTTTGGTTAGTATCATTAATTGTGCTTCTAAAATACAGTGATACAATTTGCCCTTGTTTATTCTTTAATGGGAACACAATACAAAACTTTCCAAAAGGCTTATAGGCTTTTTCTCCTGTTCTGCTTACCAAGCCTTCGTCTTGGAGTAGTCCTATTTCTAAACAGCTTTTTATTAGGTATTCATCCTTTCTTGTGCCATGATGGAATTGTGCCGTGTTGTAGCCTATTTCCAGTTTATCGTAATCGAGTGCCCTGCTTTTAATATACTCTTTGGCAATAGGGCTGTTGGGTATTGCATTTTTAAAGTAGGCAAATATTTTTTGTAATACTGCTACCTTACTAAGTGGTATTGCCGGACTATTTCCTGTTATCATTTCTGTTGCCTTTACTAAGGCTTCATGCTTGGTGCATTTTTCATACAGTTCTATAAACTGTATCTGGTCGCCTGTGCCGGCTGTGCAGTTACTACTGAAGCAGCAATAAGTATTAGTTTCCGGATAGATTTGTAAACTCGGGCTTTTGTCATTGTGGAAGGGACACAAGGCCCTGTTGTTATCTATTTTAAGATGATACTGTTGTAACACTTTTACAATGGGAAGCTGTTGTTTGATGTCTTTTATATCCATTTGTTGATAATTTTTAAATTGTGCGTTTACGCTACAAACTTAACTTATTAGCATTATCAATAAATAGCACCTTTACGAAAGTTATTCACATGCGCTTCATAAAACAATGCTTTTATGTGCGCATAATCTATCTTTGTGCTGTTAATAAGTATTTTCACATTAAAGTATTGATAGTATGAAAAAGCAGATAAAGGCAACATTAGCTACCCGTTTAAAGGATGCTCGCACAACTAAAGGAGTTTCGCAACAGGATTTAGCTAAACTAGCTAAGGTGCATTATACCAACATTGGTCGCTATGAGCGTGGGGACGCTGCGCCTTCGGCTGATGTGCTTAATAGGATAGCTAAAGCGTTGGAGGTTAGCCCGGATTTTTTAATGAATGGTACTCTTGATAATAAAGCGACTGATATGTTAAAGGATGAACGCCTGCTTATACAGTTTAAGAAAATTGAAGAGCTGCCGGAAGAGAAAAAAGGCTTACTGATTGAATTCCTCGATGGGTTTATTTTTAAAAGCTCTATACATCAACAATTGGTTGCATAAAAATGGTATTAACTATCGGTGATAGAATTACTATTGTTCGTAAGCAGCGCAAGTTAACACTTGCGGATATCGCTCTTAAAACCGGAATTACAGAGGATGTGATGCACTCTATTGAACTGGATGTATATATTCCTTCTCTGACTGAAATAATTAAAATTACTGATGTATTGGATGTGTCGCTTGATTTTATTGCGGGAAGGATTTCTCAAAATATTGACACTAACTGGCTTGATAAGTTCGATGATATTCAAGCTATGAATGCTGATAACAAAGAACTGCTTATTACAACTCTGGATGTGTTAATTCGACAGGACAAAGCGAAATACGTGTACAACGAAACGGATAAAAAACTAAAAATTAAAAAAGTTAAAATCGCGTAACCACTGCCATTGTTGGTTTTCCTACACCTTTGCGCCAACACACAACCCTTTAAATAAATACAAAAACAAAAGGCTACCGATTTTCGGTAGCCTTTGTCTTTAAAATTGCTCAGATAGTTTTGGTGCGTTACCTCAATCTTTATGAAGCCTTTGCCTTACATCTGCTCCAATAGATTGAATAATTGGTTTTACTTTTTTTAGATAATCAAGTCCTTCAGTAGAATATTCATATTTACTTACAATCTCAATTACTAACCTTCCATCTTTACTATCTGGATAGTCTTCAAAAACTTGTTTCCCTTCAATAAATTCAATATATGAGTTTAATTTATCCTGCAATGATTCTAAATGAAATTGGACATTTTCCCAATCCAAATGGTCAAAAATTGTTAGAATTATTTCACCAGTTAATTTATCTGTGCCAACGGCATCTATTTTAATTTTATCTATAATTGACATCTTACTTAGGTTTTATAATATCTACTAAAGTGGGTGGAATTTCGGTTCCACCTACATATGGAGGCTTTCCTTTCCCCATAATAATTCCCCCAGCTTCTTCAATCTCAGGATATCCTATTTTTTGATTTTTTGTAAGTGGGGCTGTAGAGGAAGACTTAAAATCAGTAAGCTTTACTTTGCCAGTAGCTTTATCAGTACCAACCGCATCAAGTCTTGTTTTTACGCCTGACTTATTTGATTTTACTGTTATTTGTTCAACAACATTATCTTGGGTCTCGGAAAGTTTTTTTATACCTTCTTTTTCGAAATTAGCACCTTTCTCTGCATTCTGTAATACTTGTTTTGCTTTCGATACTTTTACAATCGCATTTTCTGTTTTATATGCCTTATATAAATACCCTACTCCCTGAAATGCTTTTCCTATAATAGGTCCCACTAATATAGAAGTAGCAAAAGGAGTTACAATATTATCAAAAGATTCTTGATAAATTTTCTTATCCTCTTCATCCATTCCATTACCAACAAACTGATTTGATTTAGCATATTCAAATTTAATATCGGCTTCTAATCCATCAATATCTTTTGCAACTGTTGGCATATTTGATCCAAATTGATAGGTCGATAGGTAAGAGTACTCTTGATATAAAGGATCAACCCTATCGAACCTTCTAGCAGCTTTCATATAGTTTCTGAAGCCATAGTCTTGCCATCCAAACATCTCACCATCATCTCTTTTTCCGTTAAAAGAGTTAGGATATTTATTTCTACTGAAATTTCTGTTTGTTAAATACTCCCCAAAAGGATAGTAATCTAATATCAAAGAACTGTATTGTTTTTGTTTTTTATGATTTAATAAATGTATTTAATTTTCTTTTTCAGTTGAAGTCTTTTCAATTGAAAAAAGAAAATGTTATCAACAAAATGTCATACGTATAAAAACCTACAGCCCTTTACCGATAAGCCCCACAAGCCAAAAGCCCCGCCCTTCGTACCTCAGGGCTTGCACGGTCTTTTGGCTTGTTCCCCGCGCCTTTACGCTTCTGTAGTTTTTATCGCACACTTTTTGTACCAACACAAAGCAGCACATTGTTTTGTTTGTTTAATTGTCGCCTACTAGCTGACAAACAAAAAAACAATAAGCTGCACTACCACACAACAAAAAGATGCGCCATAAAAACTACCCAAATACTATTTTAACATAATGTGATCTTATAGGAGCAGGGCTTGCAGCCGGGAACCTGTCCTATAAGCACATTATGTTAAATAGCCCCGCAGACCACGCACAATAAAAGATGTAGGTAGTGCTACTTCCGCACGGGATAATATGATTGCAAGAAAGTTTTTTTGTAGTCCGCTTGGATGCTCATTCCGATTGTAATACCACACCAGCAGCACACCACCAAAGTTTTACAATCGGAATCGAGCTCGAGTGTTACTCTTGATTATTGTATAGGATGTATTTTTTCTAACTGCTCCTGAAGGGTTTCTATTCTGTTTGTTCTATAGTGCTCTGTACTGCTTACATAACGATGTCCTGCCATGTATTGTACTTGCCTTGCATGATGCAGCTTATACCAGTGTGCTATTACACTTGCCCGGATTTGTCTTAAATCTTTTATACCTGGATTTACTTTGCGTATTTCATTTATTAATCTAAATTGACTATTGCCAAGCTTAGAGCTTTTCCCCCTGCTCATAAATAATTTAGTTATTTGTTTCCTGCTTACAGCCATAAATAGTGGACGTATCTTTAATAGATAATTTTGTAAGTGTATTAATTGCTGTGCTTCTAATTTTAATGTACGGCTATTGCTTCTGCTGACACTGGGTATAAAAATTTTACCTTCTTCCAGTTTTAAATCTTTTACCTCTAATGCTTCTAATTCACCAGTAGTTAAAGCCTGATAGACCATTAATCCTATAATGGCTTTGTTCCTTTGTCTATTGACACCGTTTAAAGGATATGCAGCATATAGGTTCTCCAGTGTTTCATAAGGAATAATATCACCAAGTACTTTACGTGTTGCATTTCGTATTCTAATTTCTTCTACCGGATTTTCATCCCGTATCATAAGTAGCTGTAAGTAATTGTAAAAATGTTTGAGTCCAGTTATTTTCTGATTGATAGTTGTTTTACCATTACCATTTGAGCTGCAAAACTGTATATAGCCTAGTAGCTCTGCATAGCTAAGCTGTATAGGATTTATATTTTTTTCTTTACACCATTCCATGAGCGATACCGCAGCGGTTATAATATTTCGTACACTGTTTAAGCGGTATCTTGTGTGTAGCCAGTTTTCAAAATGTTGTAGTATTTCTTCTACTGTTAATTCTGTATTCATGGGCTATTCTTCATTAAGAATGTGCGTATAGATTTGTGTACTGTCTAAACACTTATGTCCTAAAAACATGGCAATATTTTCCAGTTCCATTCCCTTTTGTAATAAGTGGGTTGCAATGCTGTGCCGTAAAGTATGTATACCTATATCCTTTGTTATTCCTGCTTTTAAGCAAAGTATTTTCAGCCTTTGATAAAATCTATCTTTACTGATTCGATGTCCTCTTTCACTTACAAACAGAGCATTCTCGTTGCTTTTATCTGCAAGTAGTAATGGTCTTATGTTATGCAGGTAAAGCAATAGGTGGTTTAAATTGCTTGTTGTTATAGGGATTTGGCGTTCATAGTTGTTTTTGCTTTTTTTAATATGCACCAATTTCCTTTCTATTAATATATCTTCTACATCTAGCTGTACACCTTCTCCTTTCCGTAATCCACATCCGTAGTAAATTGACAACATGGCTCTGTCTCTTATTCCAAAGTGGCTGTTATCGGTTACTCCATAGATAGCTTGTATTTCTTCCATGGTTAGGATAACAATTTCTTTAATGGGATCATCTTCCAGTCGTGCTATTTTTAGAGGTATTTCAAAATTTTTTGCCTGCTTCAGATATTCGTTAAACTTTTTGAGCACTTCTATATATCTGTTGATATGTCCCGGACTTATGCCTCCGGCTCTCCTTCTGTTGGCTCGTGTTTTATGATACTCTATAAAGCTTTCTGAATGCTCTGTTTGAACCTCCGACAGGGTTTGTATGTTTTTGTCTTCCAGCCAACAAAAAAATTCCTGTAGCATTCTTGGAAACGAGTTAACGCAGGTTTCTCCGTAGCCTAGTATGTGCAGCCATTCTTTAAAGCTTAGTACAAAATGTTTGTAGTGGATTTGTTTTAGTTCCATGTCTGTCCCTTTTTTACTATTTACTGTCGCACTGCTTCCAAAGTCTTACCATTGTTATGTTTGAGTGCGACAAAGTTGTTTTGTCGCACTACTGTCGCACTGTCGTTCTTATGCTTTTCTTCATAGGCTTTCCATATCTTTTGCATCACTTGTTCAAGGTGCTTCTCTATGGTAGTTTGCAGGTTATTATCCCGGGAGAGTTCTGTTAATTCATATTCGTAGCCCTTTTTATATTTATTGCCTCCTGCTATTTTCAGATAGCCGTATTGTTGCAGTTCATATAAATAACGCTGTGTAGTTCTGGGATGTAGGTGTAATGCTAATCGTATCTGCTGCATATAAAATGAACTTTTCTTTTCCTTTTGTAAGATGGCTTTTACGCTTTCTAAAAAGTTTCGTGTTGCGGCACTTAGCTCATCACTCTTTCTGAACAGACTTTCTTTTAATAGTTTAAACGCCCATTCTATATGGCTTGGGTGCGCTTCTAAGCAATTATCTTTTGTAGTGCATTGGTATTGATGGTACAGGGTAATGGCTTCTATAAAGGACAATAAAATACCAATGCTTCGTCTTGGTTTTAATATGCTTTCGGGTAAATCAATTAGTGGGGCATACGGATTAATTACTTTTCTTGATTGTAATAACCGCTGCATGTTTTGGAGGTTCTCTCTAATTTGTTCTTCCCGTACTTCGTTTATTATTCCGGCTCGTAGTTGCTTTTGATAGTTCATTACGTTGTGATCTTGTTCTTTGCTGTTGTCCAGGTATATTAATACGCACCTGTTGGCATTGTCCTCATAGATTTTTTCTTTCGTAGTACAGCCCAAAAATGTTGCCGGGCCTTCTACTCTGTGTTGTACTGTTTGCAGGTTGCCTTTACTGTCTTTGTGTACCACCGTTTTAGTAATGTATTTTTTTGTGATTAATTCACGCATCGGGTATTCTACATTCTGTGCGCCTTCCATGTCTTCTATTAAAATGATTTTTCCCCGTATGCCTTCTTTCCAATAGTAAAAGCTGTTATCGGTGAACTGTGTGTTTTCTATAATATCTTCTTTTGGAAAACACTTGGCTACTTTTTCCAGTAAATAACTTTTGCCTGTTCCGCTTTGGCTTAAGGATATTACGCTTACAGGGTCTGCACTTAATCTGCTTACCATTGCTGTAAATAAAATTCCTGCGTTTTCTGTTTCTCCTATTATCCCTGTTTGCTGCAACTGCTCCAATGTCCAAGCCATTAAGTTTTTTTGTTGGAGCATCTGTAGTGCTGCTTCTCTTTCCTCGTGGGTTAGCTCTTTTCTAACTGGCTTGGTTAATTTTTTAGTTTCTATTTGTGCAATACGCCATGCTTCCAGTTCTTCTGTGAGTTCCGCAATGGTGCTACTGATAAGGGTTGTACTGTGGTCTAATTTTTCAGCTGCCTTGCGGATAAATTTTTCTACTAGATCGTCCTGGTATAAATCTATGTTTTGCCGAATGGTTTGGGTTGCATTGATATGTGGATTCCTGCGCAGGTAAATAGTTACGCGCAGCCTGTCTAAATTTTGTAAGCTGATACCGCCTAATAGTGTTACTTGCAGGGCTTCTGTGTTGTAATGGAGCTGCTCACTATTTCTAGTGTCTAGCTTATTAGTTACCGGAAGTATGTTTGCAGGTTCTGAAAATTGTGTTTCTTTTTTCAATTGAAAAAGAAAAGTTCTGTTGTTTACCAGTTCTTCAAACACGCTGCTGTCATGCCCCTGAGCTGTTTCGTTTATATCCTTGCAGGGAAGCTCCATACGGCTGATTTCTAATTGCTCATTCATAATTTTTAATTCATGTGCATATTTTAACGTGGCTGCTTTCCCGGATTCATCCATATCAAAGGCAAAGATTATTTCTTTCAGGTTCTTTAATTCTCTGATTGCCTTCATGTGTTCTGTGGTTAAACCATTTGTTCCGTAACAAGCCAGTAGCGAGCAATGGGAAGGCAATTGGTTTTGTAATAGCGTAGCACAGTCTATGATACTTTCTGTTAGTATTAATGTTGTTGTTTCTGTTTTTGGATAGTGAGGATATAAACCCTCTCTGTTTTTTAAGTAGTAATGCTTTTGGTTAGTATCATTAATTGTGCTTCTAAAATACAGTGATACAATTTGCCCTTGTTTATTCTTTAATGGGAACACAATACAAAACTTTCCAAAAGGCTTATAGGCTTTTTCTCCTGTTCTGCTTACCAAGCCTTCGTCTTGGAGTAGTCCTATTTCTAAACAGCTTTTTATTAGGTATTCATCCTTTCTTGTGCCATGATGGAATTGTGCCGTGTTGTAGCCTATTTCCAGTTTATCGTAATCGAGTGCCCTGCTTTTAATATACTCTTTGGCAATAGGGCTGTTGGGTATTGCATTTTTAAAGTAGGCAAATATTTTTTGTAATACTGCTACCTTACTAAGTGGTATTGCCGGACTATTTCCTGTTATCATTTCTGTTGCCTTTACTAAGGCTTCATGCTTGGTGCATTTTTCATACAGTTCTATAAACTGTATCTGGTCGCCTGTGCCGGCTGTGCAGTTACTACTGAAGCAGCAATAAGTATTAGTTTCCGGATAGATTTGTAAACTCGGGCTTTTGTCATTGTGGAAGGGACACAAGGCCCTGTTGTTATCTATTTTAAGATGATACTGTTGTAACACTTTTACAATGGGAAGCTGTTGTTTGATGTCTTTTATATCCATTTGTTGATAATTTTTAAATTGTGCGTTTACGCTACAAACTTAACTTATTAGCATTATCAATAAATAGCACCTTTACGAAAGTTATTCACATGCGCTTCATAAAACAATGCTTTTATGTGCGCATAATCTATCTTTGTGCTGTTAATAAGTATTTTCACATTAAAGTATTGATAGTATGAAAAAGCAGATAAAGGCAACATTAGCTACCCGTTTAAAGGATGCTCGCACAACTAAAGGAGTTTCGCAACAGGATTTAGCTAAACTAGCTAAGGTGCATTATACCAACATTGGTCGCTATGAGCGTGGGGACGCTGCGCCTTCGGCTGATGTGCTTAATAGGATAGCTAAAGCGTTGGAGGTTAGCCCGGATTTTTTAATGAATGGTACTCTTGATAATAAAGCGACTGATATGTTAAAGGATGAACGCCTGCTTATACAGTTTAAGAAAATTGAAGAGCTGCCGGAAGAGAAAAAAGGCTTACTGATTGAATTCCTCGATGGGTTTATTTTTAAAAGCTCTATACATCAACAATTGGTTGCATAAAAATGGTATTAACTATCGGTGATAGAATTACTATTGTTCGTAAGCAGCGCAAGTTAACACTTGCGGATATCGCTCTTAAAACCGGAATTACAGAGGATGTGATGCACTCTATTGAACTGGATGTATATATTCCTTCTCTGACTGAAATAATTAAAATTACTGATGTATTGGATGTGTCGCTTGATTTTATTGCGGGAAGGATTTCTCAAAATATTGACACTAACTGGCTTGATAAGTTCGATGATATTCAAGCTATGAATGCTGATAACAAAGAACTGCTTATTACAACTCTGGATGTGTTAATTCGACAGGACAAAGCGAAATACGTGTACAACGAAACGGATAAAAAACTAAAAATTAAAAAAGTTAAAATCGCGTAACCACTGCCATTGTTGGTTTTCCTACACCTTTGCGCCAACACACAACCCTTTAAATAAATACAAAAACAAAAGGCTACCGATTTTCGGTAGCCTTTGTCTTTAAAATTGCTCAGATAGTTTTGGTGCGTTACCTCAATCTTTATGAAGCCTTTGCCTTACATCTGCTCCAATAGATTGAATAATTGGTTTTACTTTTTTTAGATAATCAAGTCCTTCAGTAGAATATTCATATTTACTTACAATCTCAATTACTAACCTTCCATCTTTACTATCTGGATAGTCTTCAAAAACTTGTTTCCCTTCAATAAATTCAATATATGAGTTTAATTTATCCTGCAATGATTCTAAATGAAATTGGACATTTTCCCAATCCAAATGGTCAAAAATTGTTAGAATTATTTCACCAGTTAATTTATCTGTGCCAACGGCATCTATTTTAATTTTATCTATAATTGACATCTTACTTAGGTTTTATAATATCTACTAAAGTGGGTGGAATTTCGGTTCCACCTACATATGGAGGCTTTCCTTTCCCCATAATAATTCCCCCAGCTTCTTCAATCTCAGGATATCCTATTTTTTGATTTTTTGTAAGTGGGGCTGTAGAGGAAGACTTAAAATCAGTAAGCTTTACTTTGCCAGTAGCTTTATCAGTACCAACCGCATCAAGTCTTGTTTTTACGCCTGACTTATTTGATTTTACTGTTATTTGTTCAACAACATTATCTTGGGTCTCGGAAAGTTTTTTTATACCTTCTTTTTCGAAATTAGCACCTTTCTCTGCATTCTGTAATACTTGTTTTGCTTTCGATACTTTTACAATCGCATTTTCTGTTTTATATGCCTTATATAAATACCCTACTCCCTGAAATGCTTTTCCTATAATAGGTCCCACTAATATAGAAGTAGCAAAAGGAGTTACAATATTATCAAAAGATTCTTGATAAATTTTCTTATCCTCTTCATCCATTCCATTACCAACAAACTGATTTGATTTAGCATATTCAAATTTAATATCGGCTTCTAATCCATCAATATCTTTTGCAACTGTTGGCATATTTGATCCAAATTGATAGGTCGATAGGTAAGAGTACTCTTGATATAAAGGATCAACCCTATCGAACCTTCTAGCAGCTTTCATATAGTTTCTGAAGCCATAGTCTTGCCATCCAAACATCTCACCATCATCTCTTTTTCCGTTAAAAGAGTTAGGATATTTATTTCTACTGAAATTTCTGTTTGTTAAATACTCCCCAAAAGCATCATAATCTTTTGCAGAAGTAATGTCTGCCATATATCCATCGATAGTATCGTTACTGTTTTGGTCTAATGGGATTTTGATGTCGCTGAATGTGCTGAGTACGTTACCCAAATGATTACTTCCACTGTACTGCTTTTTGCCTAACACATGGCTAAAATAAACAGTATCTACATACGCTCCAATCATTTCTAAACTGTCTTGTATTATTCCTAAAGAACTACTGCCATATAAATGATCTTCCGTTTTTGCAAACGAACCATCTTTATAGACATACGTACTCATCGTATTGCCTGTTGCATCTTTTATGTAGTACTCACTTTGTATCCACGCATTGCCATTGTCAAAGGTATGTTTAGCAATTCGTTTACCCATTGGATCGTAATCGTAAGATAGGTTAGGGCGAGTGCAACCTGCTGTTCTCGTGATAGAAAGTATTTTTCCATCTGCTCTTCTTACAATATTTGATATACTATCCCACACATCCTTTTTCAATTCCCCTATTTCTGAATAGGAATAATTGTTATTGCTGTTTATCGTACTTGCTGAATTAT
>JAFLBG010000039.1 GCA_017303975.1 Bacteroidota bacterium | reverse complement strand
TTCGGAGAATTGTGTTTTTTTCATTGTTGTTACCATTTAAAGTTAAATTTAAAAAACTGAACGCGCAGCTGTAGCTGCTTGTCGATTTTCTATTTTTAATTGGCTCAACTTTGGGGAAGCTTACAGCTACACTTAACAGAGTTACTATTAGTCATTCTGTTTAAATAGTAACAAATAACAACAATGTAATTGAACATATTAATTTGCCCAAGCTTCGCAAGCTCATTTTATTGAAAATAAACTTGAGAAGTTTTTAGGTATTGAAAACAAAAAGATACGGAGTGAGTAATTTTTCATCACTTCCTTCTTTAAAACAAAAAAAACTAGAATAGCTTACTGTAGTTGAGCAGCGCAATACAGTTCACGCTCTTACTGCTTGTCATCTGCATTTATAGAATTGTCAAAAGCAGAAAAAGAAACAGATATACCATCTTTCTTTCTTATTGAATATGTAGTTTTACTGGCATCAATTTTACAGAATATATCTTGTTGCATTCTAGGCACAAAATAATAAATCATATACATTTCTGTTTTTTGCGGCACAAGCAACAAATCATCCTTTTCATACGTCTTCCCTACCCAATTTGCTAATTGAGTATAATTTAAATACTCATCTTTACTCTGTGCTTGTTGGTAGTCATTCTTAACCGAGAAAAGAGAAATGAAAATAAAATATCCGGCAATAATTGACACTACTATTTTTTTGCCTTTTACCCACCATTCGTTCATGGCAAATAAGATTAAAAGAATATATACAGGATATACAAGCAACGAATACCTAGATAAAAAAGATAAATTATGTCCTACCGAAAATGCCTGAGCCGATAAAACAAAAAAATGCAACGCAAGCACCAAAACTAAATATAATCTCCATTTTGTTTCGGCATACATAAAAAAAGTGAGCACCAAAAATAAATTAACGGTAGCAGTTACTATAACAAAAAAAGTACTCTTTATACCCAAACCAGTAAAGCGAACAATTATTTTTACCACACCTTGTAGTATTACACTAATACTAGTTTTATCGGCAGGATATACACCTTTATTAAGTGCATTCACAATGAAATCATTGGTAAGTTGCATATTCTGGAATGCTTTATTCGCAACAAAAAGATACCAGTAAGCAAAAAACATTCCTATAAGTACAAACGAAACAAAAATTGGGTTGAATGCTCTACTTTTCTCCATTTTAAAATGGATATAAAACAGAATTAAAAAATGAAACCCAATTAAAAACACACTTAAATAATGTGTATAAATCATTAAAAACATAGTAAGTACATACAATACCCAATACTTAGAGCGATTGTAAATACAAATTTGAGCAAACAGATAGTTAGTACAAATAGACAATAATAATAACAACGAATACATACGGATAGATGTATCGAAGGAAATTACCAGCGGATTAAAACACAGCAAAAGCAAGCCGAATAACACAATTGGCTTGTGAGAAAAAAAAGTATCTAGTGTTTTAACTAAAAAAATCATTGATAAAAAACCAAACAACACAGATAGCAGTCGCACATAAAATATATCATTCGGAAACATTCTACACCAGTAGTGTAACAATGTTGAATAAACTATTCCATTACTATTATCGTAATAAAAGGTTGATTTTACTACGTTAGTTACTGTTGTTTTATGCTGAGAAAAATACCGGAGATTTAGCGAGTCAGGAATTTCATTTTCATCAAAACCTTGCGATTCTATAAACGTATATAATTCGTCTCCTACTACGTGATTTGTATCAATAAATGCAATACGAATAATTACTCCCAAAAAAATGATGAAGCAAACTAAGAACCAATACCAGGAATTAATTTTAGCAGAAGTGAAATTCATCAACAGTATTTATTTGCTAGCTCGATACCTTATAAAAAATTTAAAGTATTCGAGGCTAGTCTTTACAATTTTCATTTTTGATTTACCTTTTCTTACATCAGAGTGTAACACCATTGGCACTTCAATTATTCTTGCTTTTAAGGCTATTGCCTTTAGCAAAATTTCAAGCATACAAATAAAACCTTTCTCGGCAATTATTTTAGGATTGCTGTTTTTTATTTGTCTTATTAATTCAACTGTATAAAGCCTATAGAATGAACTTAACGTTAATATTTTAACATTAAAAAATGTTCTAAAAAACATATTGGCAATAAAAGAAATTGCCTTCCTAAAGAACGAAGTTTTAGAAAAACCTCCACCTTGCGCATAAGGAGACGCAAGCACCATATCAAACCCTAGCTGAGATATGGACACCAAAGTTGGCAATAAATTTTTATCAGATGTATTATCGCCTTCAAGCGTAACAACAACATCGGTAGCATCTTTGGAGTTGGATAAAATCCACTCAAAACCAACATTAAAAGAATCTCCGGGACCTGCGTTTTGCTCTTTTGTAATTATATGCAAATTGGATTCCGGGAAATTCTGTTTTATTACATCAACTGTAGTGTCGGTTGATTTATCATCAACAAATACAAAAAATTTAGTGTACTCTGTTAGCTTACTATGCAAAGAATTTGCTAGTTCAGGAATATTATCAGCTTCATTATAAACTGGAACTAAAAAATATATTTTCACCCGAATAATTTTTTTAATTTTTACTTATCTTCTTAAACTAGCTGGTACTAATGCTATTTTTGGTTAAACAACTCCTGTTGCCACTTAATTGTTTTTGCTAAACCTTCTGCTAAAGAATACTTTGGATTAAAATCCAATTCGGTTTTTATTTTAGTAATATCCGGAACTCTTCGCAACACATCTTCATATTTTCCAAAGGTAGAATACGGTATAAAACTTAGTGGAACGCTAGATTCCTCATTCCCCATTAGTTTCCATATCAATTTAGCCAATTCTACAATTGTAATTTCTTCTGTTGGATTAGTTGCAATATTATAGATAGAATTATTGGATCTTTTGTCTAATACACACTTTACTATGCCTTGTATAGTATCCTCGATATACGTAAATGTTCTTGTTTGAGTTCCATCTCCATGAATTTCAATTGGCTTTTTCTCTAAAAAATTTTGTATAAAAACTGCCTGAGGCCCACCCCACCAAGTTGTATTCTGGTTTGGTCCGTATGAACCAAAAAAGCGCATAATTGTGTAGTCTAAACCATACTCATCGTTATTGGCAATAATATACTGTTCTCCGTAAAGTTTAGACGATGCATACGCCCATCGTTTAACAGTAGTTGGCCCTAATACCAAATCAGACTCTTCGGAGAATGGAACATTAGGATTTTTTCCATACACATCAGAAGTGGATGCAAAAACAATTTTAGATTTATCTAGTATGCACTTATGAACCACATTACGCAACATTAAATAATTTTCGTCCAATGTTCGCAAAGCGTTGGTATATCTAGGAATTTTTTGAGATGCCAAATGAACAATAACATCTGCCTTATGATCTTTTAAGATAAGAGGATTTGCAATATCTCCAAGTATAAAGGTAAATTTAGGATTCTTCTCTATTGCTTTAAGATTACTTAAATAGCCATAACTCAAGTTATCTATTCCTATAACAGTACAGTTTTCTTCTAAAAGTTTTTTTGCAAGATTAGATCCAACAAATCCTGCTACCCCGGTAATTAAAACAATCATATTTTAGTAATTAGAATAACAATAAAGATAATAAAAGCAATAAGAATTGATAAATTTTAAACCTCTAACAATCAAACATTTGCCTATAAAGCAAAACAGACTGTTCGGTATTTGAGTTAAGCGAAATGAATTTAGTGGCATTTTCACGAAACATGTTATATTCAGTACTGTTTAAGCTTACAAGACTTTCTATTTTAGAAATAAAATCGTTGGGAGAATTTAGCGAATAATGCCATCCGCAGTTATAGTCTGATAAATTGTTCCATGGCGTTTTATCGCTTACTAATACCGGAACTCCTGCTGTTAGTGATTCCAATATAACATGACCAAAATTTTCACCCAAGGTGGGCATGAAGAACAAATCGTACTTAGCCACCAATGAATGTATTTGAGAGCTCTCTACCGCATCAAACTTCTCCACCTTCACATTGGCGGGCATCCTATCAATTTCTGACTGGCATCTTTGCCAGTAAGCATTATCATTAATTGGACCATAGATATGAAAAACCACCTCCCCTTTAATCTCTCTAAGTATTGAAAGTGCAAACAATAAATTTTTTTCGGGAGAAACTCTAGCCACGTTAATAATTCTTAGCTTACCCTGTTCTTTAATGGTATTGGGTATAGTACTCGAATCAGTATTAAAACGAGGTAAATTGGGCGCGTATTTAATTGGATTCGAAAAAAAATTTCGAGTATCCACAACCTCCTCTTTACTAGTTGCATGAAAAACAACATCCTTAAAAACACCCAACAGTTTTGCCAAATAAATAAAGCCTATTTTCTTTACTTTCTTAATCTTCAATGCACTTTGAGCCAGCATACCTCTAACAGCTACAATCTTTACTTTATTAGAAAAAAACAATGGAAGAATTGTAAAGTAAAATGAAAATATTCCGTTTACGTACAAAATATCATAATCTGTTTTTTTAAGCAGTGCCCTAACATTTGTAGTTGTTAGTTTATCTTTTGAAAAATAATAAGCTTGCACATTGGGCTCTAGTAGCAACCACTCATTCGCTTTTACGGTTTTATATGGCTCTGTATCGTTATAATCTACATTAGTAGTAACTATTTTAAAATTATAATCCTTACACAAAAAGCCAACCAAATTTGCACAAGATCGAATTGGACCACCGGCTTTGTAACCTGGTAAATACCAATCAATGCATACCAATATGTTCTTCTTGCTATTCAATATTATTTTGTTTCATCCAATTTTCCAACACAACCAAATACCATATTCTTGACCAAGTAACGGATGGATGATTGTTTAAGAAAAGTTTCCATCTATTCATTAAATAGTTCTTATTAAAATATTCTCTTTCTCCTAAGCTAATCAAGCTCTGTTCGCAAAACAATCTCAAATCGCCTTTCATCCATTCTTTCCAAGGAAAAGTAAAACCCATTTTAGGTCGATTAATTATTTCAAGAGGAATTAAATCAGACAACGAATCGACTAATAACTTCTTCGGAGTAACGGGATATTTATAATTATCGGGAACAGCCAATACATATTGCATCAATTTATAATCAAGAAATGGCTCTCGAACTTCTAAAGCATGTGCCATGCTCATTTGATCGGTGTCTCGAAGCAACACATTCTCCAAATATGTACCAATTTCCAATAAAGAAATTCTAGATAGATTGTATTCTCCATTCAACAGCGACAATGACTCCTCGCTCAAAATGGCATCCATTTTATCGTCAAACAAATTTTTCTCCTGCCACAAATTAGACGACATTTCCTGTAATTGTTTTTCGGAAAGCACTTTTCTAGAATATTTATAAATAGAATCAATATCCCAATTAGGCTCCATTAAAAGTTCCGAAAATTTATCGGAGGCTACAGAAGGTTTTAAATTTGCAATAGAAGCAGCTGCTATCTTCTTTAAAAAATTGGGGAATGTCGAAACCCAATTATAAGTATTAATTTTTTTTGTTCTTCTGAATACATCGTATCCTGCAAATAATTCATCGCTTCCTATCCCGGATAGCGCCATTGAGACTCCTGCATTTTTTGTAGCTTTTGCAATTACGTATGAGTTTACGCCATCTCCGGTTGGGTAATCCATTGCAGCCAATGCATTAGGAAGTTCTTTCTTAAAATCAGAAACGGTTAAATTAATTTCGTGGTGTTCTGTTTTATATTTATTTGCAACAATCTGAGAATACTTGGCCTCAGAAAATTTTGCCTCATCAAAAACTACAGAAAATGTTTTTACTTTTCCTTTATTCAGTTTCGACATTATAGCCACAATCGCAGATGAATCAATACCTCCGGACAAAAAAGCCCCAAAAGGAACATCCGCAACCAATCTCTTCTCAACAGAATCGAATAACAGTTTGCGTATATCAGTTGTTATGTCATCATACGATTTCCCTTTACAGCTACTGGTATCTATAGTTGTTACATCCCAATATTTAGTTACTTGTAAAGTTGCATTTTTAAACACCATAAAATGTCCTGCGGGAAGAATCTTTACACCTTCAATTATTGTATCGGGCGAATAGACCGTTTGGTATCGCAAATAAGTTGCAAGCGCAGGTTTGTAGATTTTACGTTTTACTAAATTACTCTTTAAAATTGCCCTCATTTCAGAGGAAAAAAGAAGAGTAGAATTGGAATAGTTGTAATACAAAGGCTTTACACCGAGTCTATCTCTAGCAACAATTACTTGATTATCGTTATAATCATAAAGAGCAAATGCAAACATGCCGTCAAACCTTTTCAAACAATCTACTCCCCATTTTTGATAAGCCGCAAGAATAACTTCGGTATCAGAGTTTGTTTTAAATGCGTAACTACTCTGCAATTCAGATTTCAATTCCTTAAAATTGTATAGTTCGCCATTGTAAACAAGCACAAGTTTTCTATCATTAGAAAACATTGGTTGATGCCCTAAGCTAGATAAATCAATTATTGATAATCTAGTATGACCAAAACCAATTGCACCTTCCGTCCACACACCATTATCATCGGGACCTCGGTGTTTAATAGCGAAATTCATTGCAGTAATAGTTTGAGTTAACAAACTTGTATTATCTAAACCCACTATGCCATTAATTCCACACATACTTATTCTATCATTGCTATTAATGTTTCAGACCAAAGTGCCGGAGTAATCCTTTTTGAAATACGATTGCTTTCAAGTGCCATTTTATTCAAATCTGCATTACTCAAATTTATTACTTTTTTCAATGCTTGAAGAATAGAGTCAACATTGTTGGATTCAAAAACAAATCCGTTTTTATTCTCTTCTAAAAAAATTTCTTTTGCCCCAACTTTATTGCTGCACAACAATGGGAAACCTGCAGCAGCAAATTCATGTACAACAACACCCCAAGGTTCAAAAGTGCTCGGCAAAATAAACACTCCGGTTTTCTGAATATAATCGACCAATTGAGTTGGCTGTACAAATCCAAAATGCTTGATCTTGGGATGAGCATAAGGCTCTAATGAACCTGTACCCAAGCACCACAATTCCCAATCATTTGGTTGAGTTAAATGCAACTCATCAAATGCTTTCCACAAATCCTGGATACCTTTAGCTGGTGCGTATCTGCCAACATATATAAAGCGATGTGGATAATCTACATTCTTTGATGGTGCATAACTATGATAGTGTTTATCAAATAAAGCAACATCTGCAGAATAAAACCCTTTTCTAATTTGATTGGGAGAAAAACCAATTTTTCTTGCGTAGATGTATTGCTTACTCCCCGGAACCCAACAATGAGTAAAATAATTAGCAAACGAAAATCTGGCATATATAACACCTAGCATTTGCCTAATACTTCCTACCCAATGATTATCCAAGCCTAATACCTTTGTTCTGGCCGAATTATTAGTATTACATAATTTCAAATAATCTTTATCCATCCATCCGCTGCAGTAAATAAAATCAGGAGTAAAGTTCGAAACAATTTTTTCCAATTCTGAATACGAATAATCTTGTTTACTAATTACCTTAACTCCTTCCGTAAAATTAAATTTGAAAGGAGCTTCTTTATTTACAGGCCAACGAACAATTAAAATATCTACTGAATAGTTTTCAGAGAGGTAGTTAATGCATGATAAAAAATAATCAGCTAACTCAGTGTACAAGAACAGTATCTTCTTCTTTTTCAATTAAGGAGTAATTTAAAATTGCAATTATAGCAAGCAGCGGAGTAGTGTATGGATTTAATGACCCCGTAAGCCAAGACTCGAAATTAATAGAGAATAAAAGCGCATAAAACATTGGCATTGATACACCATATTTTTTTGACCCTCTTAAAAATAAAAGCAATAATGGGATTATGAATGCTAATAACCCTAACAAACCTACCTCTAGCCAAAAGGTAAGGTATGAATTATGCACATTACCAAAGTGGCCCGATTTATTCAAATAGTTGAAATTATTGTTGAACAAAACATCTACATAACCAAATCCATTTCCTAGCCAAGGACTTAGTTTAATATTTTCCCAGGCAAACTGCCAAGCAAAATACCTACCGGAGGCTGTTTCAAGTGTTTCTAACCGAAAGTATTCTTGAAGATTAAATGAAAAAGCTAAATCTTGGAGCAAATCGAGGAAGTATGGAAATATTACTGCAATAAAAACAAGCATCAAAAAACCTACAAAATAAGAAATACGATAAAGCCCCTTAAACAAGAATAGGATAGCAACAGCTGTTAACGAGTTTCTAGAAGATGCTAATATTAATGTAAAAAAACCAACCGCATATAAATAATACCGTTGCTTGGAAGAAAAAAGTGTGGGATGTATATCATTTGCAAATAAAACAAAAAAGAAAAAAATAACGGTAAAAACCCCCATTCCGTTAGGATTTCTAAATAAAAGCCCTTTATATCTTCCTACAGAAGTTACAAAAGCCGGATTAACATAATACATAATTATTCCTAATACCAACAATGTAGAAACAAATGCTATAATGTTATACAAGAATAGCTCTTTTTGCTCTTCATAAATATTAATGGCATATGTTGGAATTACATATAAAATAAGTGTGTAGGAAATAGTTTTTTCCAAAGACGACTGAAACTCTGTAGAAAAAAATACGCACAATATGGAAATGTAAACAAATGGCAAAAACACTCCTATAATATTGTTCGACAAACGAAAATAATTTTTATCGATAAAAAGAAATAGAAACATTACCGCAAGATATGTTTGCTTAGTAAGCTTAGTAGCCTCGTTGGAATCTGACAATACAAGTAAGAAAAAAAAACCAATAAATATTTCGGAATACATTTGCTTGCGCTGTAATAAAAATAACGTTAGTATTGGCACTACTAACCCTACAGTAGAATTTATCGTAGCAGAGACCCACCATAACAAAATAAAAATTAAAAAACTGTAATTATTTTTATAGTATTCTATCACCTTTATCTGCAATTTTGTTTTAATAAATCTCCCGCTCTTGTTTGCCCTAAGTTAAATGCATTTGTTAAAGAATTACAAGCCTCTGTTTTATTACCCAAATCAAGAGAAACAATTCCTAAGTTAAAGTAGGCATCGGCATATTTCTTATCAATTGCAATAGCCGATTTATAGTCGCTTGCTGCACCTTGTAAATCTTTCTTAATACTATACTTTAAATTACCTCTATTGAAATAAGCTTGTGAATATTCCGGCAAAATTCTTATTGCATCTGTATAATCAGCAATAGCTCCATCATAATCATTGAGCTTTTCTTTTACTACTGCCCTACTCGACAAAGCAACATGAGCATTCTCCTTTTTTACTCTTACAGAACTGGTGTAATCTTTTAAAGCTCCTTGTAAATCTCCAATTGTTTGCTTTACATATCCTCTATTATAATAGCCATCTGTCCTTACCGAATCTAATGCAACGGCTTTATCATAATCTGCTATAGCCCCGGAATAGTCCTTTAGAAAAAACTTTGCCCCCCCTCTATTATTATAAGCCAATGCGTAATTCGAATCTAATTTTAACGCAGCATTAAAATCATTCAAAGCATCTGCATGGTCTTGATTTTTGTATTGTTTATAGTACCCTCTGTTATACCATAAAAGAGGCACATTAGGTGTTTTATCTATTGCATCAGAAAATAAAATGTTCCCGTTGTTCCATACTTTTACCCGCTGAAAAGTGATAATGCAAAAGAGCACAAAAAAAGAATAATAAACATAAGAAGTCCACCCTGCTTTTATTTGCGCGAGCACAACCGCCACAACAATTGACAAACCAATATATGGAATGTAGGTGTATCGTTCTGCAACTATTGCTCTTCCTACGGGAACAAATTGGATAATTAAAACTAATCCGGCAATAAAAAACAAGAATCCTAGCAATAGTCTCTTTCTCTCTTGTTTAAACAATTTAAAAAAGAAAATAAAAAGTAGGAGTAAAATAACAGGAGCAATGTAATACTCTATAGGAAAAAAGCCATTCACTTTTTCAGGGTACATGTGTAAAACATTCAAATTCACAGGCATTACAAACATGATGACATAGTACACAATTGCATAACTAGACAAAAACAATTTGTCGTACCAAGGATAATCAGGCACCATAGAAGTCGCACCAGTTGAGCCCTGCGAAAGAATTGCAATATAGCCAAAGAGAACAGACAGTGCAAAAAAGGGAATTAATGCTGCATTCTTTCTAATACTACGCTTTTCATTAAAATAATTTATTGCAAACAAAAAAAGAGGAAGCACCACAGCGGCCGACTTGGACAAACAGGAGCATAAAAATAAAACCACTGACCACAGATAAAACTTACGTTCATTTGTTCTATCAAATTTTATGTACATAATAGCAGACAGCAGAAAAAAGAATGCATACAATACATCCTTTCGTTCGGAGGCCCATGCTACCGATTCAACATGCATAGGATGTATACCCATAACAGCAGCGCTTACAAGGGCTATTGTTTCATGGTTTAACAGTTGTTTTATAAGCAAATAAACCAAATACACATTAAATAAGTGAAGCAACAAATTAATTGCATGATATGGAAGCGGATTCAACTCCCAAATACTATACTCAATAGCATTCGTAAGATTAGTAAGGGGATGGTAGTTTTCGTAATGAAAGCTAGTAAATAACTTATAAACAGATTTAAAATCGAGTTTCTTTATACCATCGTAATCTGTAATGTATAAATGGTCATCCCAATTAATAATCAGTTCGTTAGTAAATGTTGGAAAATAAGAAACTATAGTGGCGACTATAATAAAAATCAAACCCAATGAAGGAATAGTTGCACTTGATTTTTTTATTGAATTATTACTCTTTTTAGCCACCTGAATAGTAGAATTTGCCTAGTATTTAATAAAAATTTAAATTAACTATAATAATATAATTTGCCAAGTTTAATTTAACTTGCTGCCAGTGAGTTTTAATGTATATAAATCATCTGCCGGATCGGGCAAAACTTTTACTTTAGTAAAAAACTATTTGGCAATTTGTATAGCTAAGGCTAGCGAAAACCCAAGTGGGTTCAGACATATTTTAGCAATCACTTTTACCAATAAAGCTGCGAATGAAATGAAGGATAGAATAATATCCTCATTGAAAGATTTATCTACTACACAAAACAACAAAGCCTTACTAGAAATACTAGAAAAAGAACTCAGCCCCAAACTTAACGCAATTGAAATAAAAGAACGTGCCGGAATTGTCCTCAGCTCTATACTTCATAATTATTCTGATTTTTCGGTAAGTACTATTGATAGTTTTGTAAATAAAATTATTAGAACTTTTGCGCACGACCTAAACATTCCTGCAGCTTTCGAAATTGAAACAGACACAAAAAAATTACTCAACCAGACGATTGATTTATTAGTATCGAAAATAGGTCATGACAAGGATTTAACCAATGCTCTTATAAATTATTCGTTCAGCAAAATTGACCAAAGCAAATCTTGGAACATAAAAAAAGATTTATTGCTACTTTCTGAAGATATTTTAAAAGACGATACCGCTGTATATCTTGAAAAAATTAAAAACCTAACATTAGCCGACTTTAAAGAAATAAAAGACACTATTGATAAAGAAATAGGAATCTTAGAGAGTTCTGTAATTGAAATTTGTAAAAAAGCGTTAACACTTATTCATTCAAAAAACATTTCGCCTTCTGACTTAGCGTATGGCAATGCCGGCATTTACAGCTTCTTCAAAAAATATACTCAGCAGGGCTTTGACGAAATAAAAGGGAATGGTAATGCGTCAAAAACAATAACCTCAAACAAATGGGCTTCTGCCAAAGCAAGTGCAGAAAAAACAGATTGCATTAATGAGATAAAAGAGCAACTGGCAAAATATTATTCGGAAATAGAAAACTTATTTTCCGCAAACGAAAGCAACTATATTTTATACAACAACTTGCTTAAAAACATACATGTAGTAGCTGTTTTAAATGAAATTGAAAAATTAATTACACAAATAAAAGAGCAAAATCAAACAATACACATATCAGAGTTTAACAGAATTATTGGAAATATTATTAAAACAGAACCCATTCCTTTTATATACGAACGTGTTGGCGAAAAATACAATTACCTGCTTATTGATGAATTTCAAGACACCTCTGAACTTCAATGGAGCAACCTATTTCCTCTTGTAGAAAATTCGTTATCTAATGGCCACAGTAGCTTAATTGTAGGAGATGCCAAACAATCCATTTACAGGTGGAGAAGTGGGAATGTAGAACAATTTGTAGATATAAAAGACTTTGCGCAAAACAGCAGTATTTATAATCACTATAAAGAAAATCAACTAAACAGCAACTTTAGAAGCTTACCGGAAATTGTAAAATTTAACAACTCTTTCTTTTCAAATTTAAATGAATCGTTCTCCAATTTTCAGAAAAAAATATATATAGCACACGAACAGAATTATAATACAGAAAAAGAGGGCGGATATGTACAATTAAATTTTCTGTTTGACGAAATAAATACTAAAAAGGAAAACGAACAACTGATACTCGAAAAAACAAAAGAACATATTGATGAATGCATTGCAGCAGGCTTTAACTACAAAGACATTGCTATCATAAGCAGAAAAAACACGCACGCTCAACTAATTGCCGTTTATCTTTTAGAAAAAAACATTCCTGTAATTTCTAACGAAGCGCTTTTTTTAAAAAAACACAACGACATTAATTTCATTATTGAGTTTTTAAAAATTATCACATTTGATAATTGCCAAACATCATTAGCCTATGTAATCCAATATTTATCGACTAAAGACCATACAATAAAGTTGATAGACTTTTTTTCGGCTAAGGAAAGAGCAAAGGATAACTTTTTCAAATACCTCTTACATACCTATTCCATAAATAGTGCAGAACTAAAAGATCTTTCCTTATTAAAAATCATATATATACTAAGGTCTATCTTTTTAAAAGATACTCCCAACAACAGATTCCACTTTGCATTTATAGACGAAGTGTATAATTTCTCAAAGAAAAACAAAAACAATCTTGCCGAATTTATAGCTTACTGGGAACTAGAATCGTACAAACCATCTGTTACCATTGATGAAAACGAAAATGCAATTCAGCTGCTAACCATACACAAATCAAAGGGGCTAGAATTCCCCGTTGTTATTTTTCCTTTTGCCCAATGGGAAATAAAGTCCAAAACTAACAACAAGTGGGTATTTATTAACAAACCCGAAATTCCAAAATTGTCGGCTTCGGTATTATCATTAAACAAACAACTTTTAAAAACAGAATACGAATCAACGTACAAAGATGAAGAGGATAAATTACAACTGGATACAATCAATTTGCTCTATGTAGCACTAACTAGACCCGAGCAGCGATTATATATTTTGAGCTCGGCAACAACACAAACTAAAGAGGAACGTACACACGCAAGCGACTATTTTATCATTTTTCTCAAAAAATCAGGGCTATATAGTCCGGAACAAACTGAGTATTGTTGGGGTCAAAAAAACCATATTCAAAAACATAATAAAAAAGCCCAATCTGCCATTTACCAATTAACACCAATAAAAAAAGAGTATTACGACATAAATCAACCCAAACTAAACCCCGAAAAACTATTATCCGAAACAGATTCATCGATACGAAAAGGAATACTTTTGCATCAACTCCTCTCCTATCTTACCAATGAAAATGACATTGCACAAGCCATAGACAAATTAGAGCAGCAGCACATACTAAACAACTCGGAAAAAGAAACGTTATTAGCCAATATAAACTTACTTTTAAGTAACACAGAAATAAAAAAGCTTTTCAGTCCAACAAACCAATTAATTGTTTCGGAAAAAGACTTGCTAGTGCCTAAAGATGCTATATATAGGCCTGACAGGGTAATCATAGATAAAAACATTGTTTCAATAGTTGATTACAAAACAGGTAGTGTACAAAAAACACATGAATTACAAGTAAAGAACTACGAAACAATTCTAAAAAAAATGGGGTATACTGAAATAAAAAAATATCTTCTTTACACCGACAAACCTGAACTTATTTCAATAGATTAGGCAAAAAATCTTATATTTGGCACCTGAATTCGGCAACCTAATTTGCTACTAATTTGATTGAATAGTAATACAGAACTGAACAACATAAATATTAAATCCAGTCTAAATGAAACAGGTAAACGCAACTACTACTATACTACAAAAACACACTAAATACAATTTACTTATGCACATATTTTCTTTAAAACAAATTAGCTATATCACAATAGCATCTGTACTATTTTTGCAATCTTGCATTAACCAGAAAGCCAATGATCACAATGCATTATCGACTACTCACAAGTCGACATTTCCTGCCATTGACACTGCGAATATTGACAAAACAATAAACCCTACGGAAGATTTTTTTCAATATGTAAATGGCAACTGGATTAAAAACAATCCCATTCCTTCGTCTGAATCGGCTTGGGGAAATTTCAATGAAATAAATGAAAGAAATCAAAAAAACTTACGTGAGATACTAGACAATCTTACCACAGAAAACAATGAGAAGGGAAGCATAAAACAAAAACTTGCCGATTACTATTATACTGCAATAGACACTGCAACACTTGACAAACAAGGATTTTCTCCCATTTTGGATGAGTTAAAAAAAATCGAATCGATACAAAATCTTGATGACCTATCTTCCATTACAGGAGAACTAAATATGAAAGGAATGAATCCTTTTTTCAATTTTGGAATTACGGTAGATCAAAAAAACAGCTCTAGATATATTTCCGGTTTGTACCAAGGTGGAATCGGATTACCTGACAAGGACTACTACACCAACAAAGATGAAAAAAACGAATCGATACGTGTAGAATACAAAAAATACATTCAAACACTTTTCGAGCTAGTAAATACACCAACGGAAGAAGCAAAGATAATTGCAGAAAAAATTTTCGATTTTGAGACTGCCCTTGCGTCCAAATCAAGAAGCAGAGTGCAACTGAGAGATGCAGAAGCAAACTACAATTTAAAAAAGGTTCAAGATATTAAAACACTTTACCCTTCTATTAACTGGAATAATTTTCTATCAGCATTAACTCTAAATGATATTAAAGATATTTCAGTAGGCCAACCAGAATTTTTTCAAAACCTAAACAACTTAGTAAAAACTACTCCTATAAAAGACTTAGCGATTTACTTAAAATATAATTTGATACGCAATGCTTCCAGCAAACTAAGCAAACCTTTTGTAGATGCCACATTCGCATTCTATGGAACAAAACTAAATGGAATAAAAAATCAACGTCCACGCTGGAAAACAGCAGTAGAAGCTGTTGACAACGGACTAGGTGAAGCATTAGGGCAATTGTATGTTGAAAAATATTTTACTGCTGAATCGAAAAGAAAAGTAAATGAAATGATTGACAACCTAACGGCTGTATATAAAGAACGTATTGGAAATCTCACTTGGATGAGTGATTCTACAAAGAAACAAGCATTGGTTAAACTATCAACCATTATTCGCAAAATTGGCTATCCAGATAAGTGGATGGACTATTCTACTCTAGAAATTACAAGAGACGCATACATTAAAAATGTATATGCTGCCAATGTATTCGATGCGAAATATCAAATAGCACGCATTAACCAACCCGTAGATAAAACAGAATGGCAAATGACACCTTCTACCGTAAACGCCTATTACGACCCAACAATAAACGAAATTGTATTCCCTGCAGGAATCATGCAACCTCCGTTTTTTAATCCGGATGCAGATGATGCAGTAAACTACGGTTCTATGGGAGCTGTAATTGGCCATGAGCTTACCCACGGATTTGATGACGAAGGAAGCCACTATGATGCGTATGGCAACTTGAAAGAATGGTGGACTGCAGATGACAGAAAAAAATTCTCGGAGAGAACAAATATTTTAGTTGAGCAATTTAACGGCTATAGCCCAATTGATACTATGCACGTAAACGGAATGCTTACACTTGGAGAAAACATTGCTGATTTGGGAGGACTTACACTATCTTACTATGCACTAAAAAAATCATTTGAAGGGAAACCTGCTCCAGAAAGAATTGATGGCTTTACTGCAGAACAACGTTTTTTCTTGTCTTGGGCACAAGCGTGGAGAAATTCTATGAGAGACGAAGCATTGCGCAACATGATAGTAACAAACCCACATTCACCTGCTCAATACAGGGTAAATGGCCCGTTGGCAAATATGAAAGAATTCTATGACGCATTTGGAGTAAAAGAGGGCGATAAATTATTCAAACCTGAAACCGCTAGAGCTATTATTTGGTAAACATAGCAAAGGAGTGTTGCCAAATCTATACAACACTCCTTTGCTACTAAATTAAAAAAGCTTGCGCATTCCATCTGACAATCATAAACTTAAAAATTATACAGATGAATACCAATATAAAATCTGCACTGTACCGATTTAGAATAACAGCATTTACAGAAGGTATCTCCTACTTAATTTTGTTATTTATTGCAATGCCACTAAAATATATATTTGCGATGCCGGGGTTGGTAAAAATTGTTGGAATGATTCATGGTATTCTTTTTGTTGCTTTTGTTGTTACGTTGATAGACGTAACCATGCAAAACAAATGGAAAGCGAATAAAGCTATTTTTGCATTTATACTTTCTCTAATTCCCTTCGGAACATTCTATTTAGATAAAAAATTAAAAGAAGAAGCAATAAATTAACTTTTTGCTCTAATTCAATTAACAGCTGTTTTATTACTTTGGGGCAATTATGATAAGCTTCTTTATTCTAACATTCTCTGCACTTTTTTCTTTACTCAATCCAATAGGTGCTGTGCCTGCATTCCTTTCTCTTACTGCCAATTATTCGGACGATTTAAAAATAACACTTGCAAAAAAAACATCTATTTATATTTTCTTCATAATGCTATTCTTTTTTATTTGCGGACAATTAATTCTAAATTTTTACGGTATAACCATTGATAGTCTTCGTATTGCGGGTGGAATAATTATTTGCAAATCAGGATTAGGATTGTTAAAATCAAAAAACAAGAAGGAGAAAAATTTGACACAAACTATTAAACTGGAAGCATTGCAAAAAAACGACATTTCCTTTACTCCGTTAGCTATGCCATTGCTTGCAGGGCCTGGCACTATCTCTTACCTAATAGCAACCAGTTTACAAGAAATGCACATTGTACAATATATAACAATATTTTCGTGTATACTTTCCATATCAATTCTATCTTATCTTATTCTCAAGCTATCTCCTAAAATATTAAAATATATAGGGCACTCCGGAATTAGTGCAATGGCAAATGTTATGGGATTTTTTGTATTAGCACTTGGGATACAATCTATATTTACCGGTTTGCAAAGCTTATTAAAATCTATTGTACTGTTATAGCATAAAAAACGCAGAACAACTTATCAATATAATTCCTATAACATCCACCCAGAAACCGGCATGGGCCATGTCAATTGTCCTAACCAACTTTGTGCCATAAACTATCGTATTAGGAGCTGTAGCTACAGGCATTACAAAGCCTAATGAAGCAGCTAATGTAGCTGGCACTAAAATTACCATTGGACTAATAGTAGTATTTATAATTACTGCATTTAAAATAGGCAACATAAGCTGAATACAGGCAACATTTGATGCAAACTCACTAATTACACAAGTTAATACAACTACAATAAATACAAATAAAAACAAAGATGACTGGCTATATACATGTAAGTGAGATGCAATCCAATTACTTAATCCGGAAACCTCAAACCCTTTTGCAAGAGCAAACCCTCCTCCAAACAATAAAACAATATCAAACGGAATTTTCTGAGCATCGTCCCAAGTCATTAAAGCTTCTAATTTAGAAGAAGCAGGAATTAAAAAAAGCAAAACTGCCATTAAAATCGCTACTACACTATCATCAATATAATTAGGCATTTTAAACCAATTACTCCACCCATAAAATTTCACAAATCCAAAATCAATTGTTGATCGGGTAAACCAAAGTAAAACCGTACAAATAAAAATAATTGATACTACTTTCTGATTCTTGGACATTCTTTTTTCCAATCTAAAATCATGAAAAGTAATTTTCACATGCCTTACCTTTCTTATAAATAAAATATATAGTACGGAAAATGCTGCTAACAAAAGGATTAAAGCAATTGGAAAAGCATATTTAAACCAAACGAAAAAATTCATCTCGTATTGAGTAGTATACAGTTTAGTAAATTCTTTATAAAATATCATGTTGGTAGGTGTTCCAACTAGTGTGCACATTCCACCAATACTAGCAGAATAAGCCAATCCTATTAAAAGTGCAGTAGTGATTTTTTTTATTGCATCTGTATTCGTTTCATCCTCAACTTTTAACTTTCCTACAATTGCTATAACGGTAGCTAAGAGCATCAAAACAGTAGCCGTATTCGAAACCCACATGGAAATCACAAAAGATGCAATCATTACTCCTAACAAAATTTTCGAAGGAGTTGTACCAGTTTTAGAAAGCACAAACCGTGCAAAATAATTATGCAATCCCCACTTTTCAATTGCAATAGCAAGAATAAATCCACCTATAAAAAGAAAGATAATAGAATCCATATACTGAGAAGCTATTATACGCACATCGGCTAATCCCAACATAGGAATCAACAATAATGGAATTAGTGCAGTAACGGACAAATGAATTGCTTCTGTAAGCCACCAAATACTAATCCACAAAGCAATGCCAGCCATTAGTGTTACATTTACATTAGTAGCATCTAAATCGAAAAACAACCATACGATAATTGCTGCTAATGGACCTGATATTATTTTGAGGGACTTATTTTTGTGCATGACAAAGCAATTGTAGTAAACCCAAACTTACAATTTTATAAATAACAATAATATAGAATCTAAATAATACTTATTTTACAATATCCTAAAACACAAACATGTCATTACGTATTATATATATGGGCACTCCGGAATTTGCAGTTGCTCCATTAAAAAAACTTGTTGAAGCGAAAAAAAATATTGTTGCTGTAATCACCGCTCCCGACAGACCTGCCGGCAGAGGGCTACAGCTACAAGAATCTGAAGTAAAAAAATATGCTCTAGCGAACAACCTAAAAATTCTTCAACCAACCAATCTAAAAAATGAAGATTTCATTGAAGAACTAAAAGCGCTAAGAGCCGATTTGCAAATTGTTGTTGCTTTTAGAATGTTACCGGAAATAGTCTGGAACATGCCGCCATTAGGCACATTTAATCTACACGCATCTTTATTGCCACAATACAGAGGTGCCGCTCCAATTAATTGGGCGATCATAAATGGCGAAAAAGAAAGTGGAGTAACTACGTTCTTTTTAAAACACGAAATTGATACCGGAGATATAATACAACAAGAAAAAACAACAATTGGTGAAAACGAAACAGCAGGTGAATTACACGACAAGCTCATGAATAGCGGAGCTATCTTAGTTTTAAATACAGTTACTGCAATAGAAAATAAGGAAGTAAAAAGCATCAAACAAAATACAGATGCAAATATAAAACATGCACCAAAAATATTTAAAGACACGTGTAAAATAAACTGGAATTTATCTGCAGAAAAAATACATAATTTAGTTAGAGGTTTAAGCCCTTATCCTGCAGCCTATACTGAGCTTTCTATAAATGATAAAATTACTTCTATTAAAATTTTTAAAACAGAGAAAAACTCCTCTCCAAACACCCTAAAACCAGGACAAATTGCTACTGATGGTAAAACCTTTATAAACATAGGTACTTCAGACGGCATCATTCAAATTACCGAATTACAGATGGCTGGAAAGAAAAGAATGGCTACACATGAGTTTCTAAGGGGATTTCAGCTTTCGCCAAATTCTTACTTTATTTCATAACTGATAAATATCATTTCACACACACCCCTATAATTGGCACTCCCAAGGCACGTTATTAACAAAAGACCCAATTTATCAACAGTTTTTGATTTTTTCTTGCTAAAGTGGCTGTTAAGTCTATATATTTGTCCCGTTCAGTAATTATTAATGTTTAACTAAAAACTAAAAACAAAATGAACAAAGCAGAATTAATCGATTCAATCGCTTCTGAAGCGAAATTGACAAAAGCTGATGCTCAAAGAGCATTAGATGGTTTTATCAACGCAACTACAAAAGCTCTTAAAAAAGGAGACAGAGTAGCTCTAGTTGGTTTCGGATCTTTTTCAGTTGCTAAAAGAGCAGCAAGAGAAGGTAGAAATCCTCAAACTGGAAAAACTATCAAAATTGCAGCTAAAAAAGTTGCTAAATTTAAAGCTGGTGCTGAATTAGCTAAAGTAGTTAACAAGTAATCTTACTTAAACTATAAACAAAAGCCCGTAGTTGCATGCAACTACGGGCTTTTGTTTTATTACACATACCATTATAAAATCAATACATTTGTATTGTGAAACGAATAATTGGATACCTATTTCTTTTTGTATTTGGATATAATACGATCGGATACTTTCCCATTTTCTTTTACATGCGCAACCAAATAAAGCACGAGATAAAACAAAAAATAAAAAAATCTATTCCGGATGATGAGTTAACCACTTTCACACTTTCAAAAGTGGAATACGAAAACCTTGAATGGATTGAAAAAAAAGAATTTCGCTTAAATGGTAACATGTATGATGTTGTCAAGAAAACGATACATATAAACGGAACTATCATTCTACACGTGATTAACGATAAAAAAGAGAAAGAGCTTTTTGTTAATCTCGAAAAACAAATACAACAAAACGACAAAAATTCTGCTGCCGGAAAAAACCTACAGAAATTATTTAAACTTTTTTCTTGTATAGATGCTCCGATTAGTGAGCTAGCTATTCTAGTCAGGGATAACTCAATTTTATTATCAGAACGCTATCAGGCCTGTCTTCTCTCTTTTAGTAGAGAAGTCCCCTCCCCTCCGCCAAAGCGAGCTTAAAACATTATTTTATTCTCGTTTTACAAACCTTCGGCAGTAATTACACTTGTGTTGAATTATTTTCACTTTCATTGCATATTATTAGTTACTGACAGTGTTTAAATAGTTCGCACCTCGGTATACAAACACCCTAATACTGATAAGGAAGCTTATATGCTGCCTTAACCAAGGTTCTTTAATTAATTAAAATCTATACAAATGAAAAATTATATATTTTTTTGCTTGTTCATTGCTATATACATCACTACAAAAGCACAAAACAATGCAGATACAACATCTTTACCCAAAACAGTTGGGTTAAATGAGATTATTATTTCCGCAAACAAAACAGAGGAAACCCCAAAAACGGTATCACAGCAAGTGCAAATACTCACCTCAAAAGACATTGCAAATTTACAAGCACAATCTACCGCAGATTTGATGGTAAATACAGGAAATGTGTTCTTGCAAAAAAGTCAACAAGGCGGAGGAAGCCCTGTCCTTAGGGGTTTCGAGGCAAGTCGTGTAGTGCTTGTAGTTGATGGAGTAAGAATGAATAACTTAATATATCGTGCAGGACATTTACAAAACATTGTTACGCTTGATAATAATTCGTTAGATAAGATTGAGGTGCTTTATGGTCCCTCTTCTACTATTTATGGAAGCGATGCTTTGGGAGGAGTCATACATATGTTCACCAAAAAGCCTATGCTTGCATCTGATGATAAAACAACAAATATAAAAGTAAATCTATTGTCGCGCTATGGAAGCGTTAATAAGGAAATTGCCAATCATATTGATTTTAATTTTGGAACAAAAAAATTTGGCTCGCTAACATCCTTTACCTACTCTAAGTTTGGCGATTTAATGGGGGGACGAAATCAAAATCCATTTTATACAACAAGCTACGGAGAACGTCCCTTTTACGTACAAAGAATAAATAGTAAAGATTCTTTAGTAAAAAACAGCAATCGTTATTTACAAGTAGGAAGTGCTTTTTCGCAATATGATTTTGTTCAAAAATTTTCATTCCAACAAACCGAAAAACTATCACACGGCTTAAATATCCAATACTCTAATTCAACAGATGTTCCCCGTTATGACCGCTTGACAGATCCCAAAGGTGCTGGATTAAATTCTGCGGAATGGTATTATGGTCCACAAAAGCGTTTAATGGCTGCCTATGATATGAATCTAAAAAAACCTGAGGGCTCATTTAACACGATACATTTTGGCTTAAACTATCAAGCTATTGAGGAAAGTCGGCACAACAGAAATTTTTCAGGAGGCAGCAAAAACTTCAGAAATAGCCGAATTGAAAATGTACATGTAATTGGAGCTAATCTTGACTTTCAAAAAATTGTTAACACTCATAACTTCCGATTAGGGGTGGATATGCAACTAAATAGCCTTACATCAACCGCTAGCAAAAAGGACATTGTAGCTGATACAATTGGCAAACTAGACACTCGCTACCCCGATGGAGAGAATACAATGAATAATTTTGGAGTCTATCTATCCCACACATGGCAAATCAATGAGCAACTTACTTTAAATGATGGGATTCGTGTAGGATATTCAATGCTACACTCTACGCTAATTGATACAGCACTGTTGTTTCATCTTCCTTATACGAATATCGAGCAAAAAACACCAACATATTCAGGAAGTATTGGGCTCATTCACGTTCCGTCTGATGACTTGAAACTTTCATTAACATTTTCGACAGGCTTTCGTGTGCCTAATGTAGATGACGGAACAAAAATTTTTGGCTCGACACCTGGAATGGTAATTGTTCCGAATGTTAAATTAAAACCGGAGCTTACTTATAACTACGAATTAGGCATTACAAAAATATTCAACGAAAAAGCACAGTGGGAAAACTTTGTGTACTATACTCATTTTACTAATTTAATAAAAGTTGATGCAGCAAAATTTAACGGACAAGATTCAATTATATACGATGGTAATAAGAGCAAGGTTTACTCTTCTGTCAATAAAGGATCTGCATACATCTATGGTTTTTCATCTAACATGCGCTCTAAATTAAGTGATAATCTTTTTGCTTCGATAGTGATAAATTATACATACGGACGAGTGAAAACCGACAGCATGGATTCTCCTCTTGACCACATTCCTCCTTTTATGGCGCGCGCATCACTCACATATACTCATAAAAAATTTAGCTCCGATTTTTTTGTGAATTACAACGGTTGGAAACGAATGAAAGATTATGGTGGTGGTGAAGATAATCCGCAATACGCAACAAAAGACGGAATGCCGGCATGGTTTACTGCAAATATTAGGGCCTCTTACAAAGCTCATAAATATATCACCCTTCAATTGGGTGTCGACAATATTTTTGACACGCAATACCGCCACTTTGCAAGTGGTATTAATGGAGCGGGTAGAAATGTATTTTTTGCTATACGAGGAAACTTTTAATACTAAACACTACGAAAAGAGAGCGGGGCTAGGTTTTAAAAACCTAGCCCCGCTCTCTTTTATAACAAAATACTATTTATCTAAATCATCAAAATCTACATTGGTATATGATTCTACTTTCGTATCGCCTGAATTAGACTCAGATCTAGTAGCTACACCAGGAGATAATTTTTTTATCTCGTCAATTGCTTCTGTTAAGCCATCTGTAAATTTTTCAAAATCTTCTTTATACAAAAACACCTTGTGTTTTTCGTAAAAAAACTTTCCGTCTTCGCCAAAACGTTTTTTACTCTCAGTAATGGTTAAATAATAATCATTACTTTTTGTTGACTTTACATCAAAAAAGTAAGTTCTTTTCCCTGCTCTAACAGCCTTTGAGAATATCTCATCCCTTTTTTCTCTCCCATTAGATTCATGGTTGTCAAATCCTTCTTGCATACTTTTAATTTTTAGTTAATACTTATATTAGCAATATTAGCGTATAAAATCAAAATTATCAAATTACACGCACCTGCAAATAATTGTTGATAATTTAATAAATTGTTAATAACCATGTATATATCAAAAAACAACTATATCAACATCCTTGTACTTGTTTCATTTCTTGCAACAGCATGCTTTACTAAAAACTCCAAACCCACTGAAACAACAGCAGAAAAAGACATTTCAAATGAATATGCAAACTACTTTCAAATTATACAAAACGACTCAAATACAATAGTTTTTAAGACAAAATCTACATTAAATAAGCAAACTACCTATCACATTGGAAATTTTAAAAAATCGTATTTGTCAAACGACACTTTTTATATTCCGAAACAAATAAAAAAAATAATCTGTTTATCTACTCTATACGCTTCGTATTTAGATAATCTTCAATCACTAGAAACGGTTGTAGGTATTGACAATTCAAATTATGTATTTAATCAATCTCTTTTAAATAAAATAGAACAGGGTGATGTAAGTGAGGTAGGAGAAACAGGAAATTTGAATCTAGAAAAAATAATAAGTCTGAAACCCGATTTAATAATTACATACGGAAATGAATCGAACGCAAACCCTTATCAAAAATTAACGGAAAACAATATTCCAATTTTATATGTATATGATTATCTCGAAAACCATCCACTGGGTAGAGCTGAGTGGTTAAAAGTATTTGGGTTGCTTACTAATAAATACGATTCTGCAGAAAACAAGTTTAATCAAATAAAAAACAGGTACTTGAATGTAAAAACAATTGCAGAAAAAGCAACAAAAAAACCAACCGTATTCTTTGAAATTGCCTTAAGCGATGTTTGGTATATGCCTGGAGGGAAAAGTTATTTAAGTAACTTGGCCAACGATGCAGGAGCCAATTACATTTGGAAAGATGATGCAGAAACCGGAAGCCTGAAACTATCTATAGAAGAGGTTATGCAAAAGGCTCACAAAGCAGATTATTGGCTAAACCAACATTATTCAAAATCATTAAACGACTTACTACAACTAAACAAGAAGTACAACATTTTTGAATCGTTTAAAAATAAAAATGTATACAATAATATTTTAAAGGTAAATGTAAAAGGCGGAAATGCATTTTGGGAAAATGGGCTAATTCATGCAGACTCGCTGCTTACAGACGCTGTTAAAATTTTTCATCCTGAATTACTACCTCAACATAATTTAGTATATTACAAAAAGCTTGAATAGCAAAAGAATGCAAGACAAACGAAGCAACTTATTTTTTCTTGTTCTTATTTTACTTACTATTCTATTGTTTATAACGGACATACTTTTAGGTCCTGTAAAAATTTCAATTGCTGATTTTTTCAATACTACTTCTCCATCAAACACCATATCCTCTATTTTATTTGAACTTAGATTAACAAAAGCAATTACCGCAATCGCAGCGGGAGCCGGCCTATCAATAAGTGGATTATTATTACAAACATTATTTAAAAACCCGCTGGCTGGGCCATATACACTTGGCGTAACCTCAGGAGCGAGCCTTGGTGCAGCAATTGCATTTATGTCGGGGTTTTATTTTTCCAATACATATTTACAAACTATAAGCGTTTTTGCATTATCCGGAATTGGTTCGTTTGGGGTGCTGCTGCTTATTGCATTTATTTCTTCTCGTATAAAAAACATTGTAATCATTCTAATTGTTGGACTGCTACTAGGGCACTTGCTAGGTGCTTTAGAAAGTCTACTACAATTTTTCTCCAGACCGGAACAACTTCAATCTTTTGCTATTTGGGGAATGGGGAGCTTTAGTCAAACTTCTCTTTCACAAAGTATATGGATGTTACTAATTATAATAATTCTATTTTTTTCTTCCTTATTTTTTTCAAAACCCCTTAACAGTTTATTATTAGGACATGAAAAAGCTTTACTGATTGGAACTAACACGAAAAAAGTACAAAATTTAATTATTGCCATTGCGGGAATAATAGCTACACTTATAACTGCACTCTGTGGACCAATTGCCTTTATTGGGTTTATTGCTCCGCATATTGCACGATGGCTTTTTAAAACATATAATCACAAGACTCTTTTGCACGCTAGCTTTTTCATTGGTTGTGTACTAGCCTTATTTTGCGACATTATATCTCAAAATTTATTTTCGAGTTTATTAATTCCGGTAAACATTATTGCATCCATCATTGGTGCACCAATCATCATTTGGATTATTGTAAAACGAATTTCAATATAGTGAACGATACTACTCCAATACAAATTACTATTAAAAACCTTACCATAGGATTTAAAAACGAGGTTGTCTCAAATTTTTCGACACAACTTTCCGGAGGAGATTTTATAGCACTCATTGGCAACAACGGAACTGGAAAAACTACGCTTTTAAAAACTATTGCAGGAATAACACCTTCAATTAAAGGCTCCGTACTAATTGGAGAAAAAAAAATCAGCATCCTTTCTATTTCCGATAAAGCCAAAATAATATCCTACGTAAACACACAACGTATTGAAAATAGCTATTTAACAGTGCAATCCTTTATTGAGTTTGGAAGATACCCCCATAGTAATTTACTTCACCAACTTTCTGACAAAGACCAAGAAATTATTGACAATGCAATACAAACCATTGGAATTGGCCACTTAGTAAAAAAGCCAATCAACGAATTAAGTGATGGAGAATATCAAAAAGCTCAATTGGCAATGACATTGGCACAAAATACATCCATTATTCTACTAGATGAACCCACCTCTTTTTTAGATTATACAAGTAAAATAGAAACCATACGTTTATTAAAGAAAATTGCTGTTGAATTAAAAAAAATAATCGTTTTTTCATCACATGATTTAGAGCTTTTACAAAAGCACTGTACTACATTTTGGCTTATCAATAATAAAAGCATAAGTTTTCCTGAAAAAGAAAACATAATTCCCTGAAAAGGTTAAACAACTTTTAAATCGAGAAACACAGCAATAAGACTGATATTAAGCTTTCCAACAAGCATATTCATTATTCGAGCTTATACTATGGACTTTTTAACTAAAAAAGGGTATTTTATGTACCTATTTCTATTTATGCGTATGAACCACACTGCTACTAAACAGAATTTACTGTTTTTGTTCTTTATATTTTTCCTACATACGAATTATTATTTCTCTCAAAAATATTCTCCCGACTTAGTTAACGGAATTTCGGGAAATACCAATATTCCTGAACTACTAAATGGGAACGGAACACTTGGAAATACCTATAACTACTCGGCCTGTGGATTAGGATTTGAAATACGTCACAAACTAGTAACCGACAGAGCATTATCATTAGGTCATAACGGCTCAGGACTGCCGGCAGTACTAACATTTTCTTTACTACCAACCAAATGCTATTCTATTGAAAAAGCATATATCTGGTTTGGTGGCTCTTATAGCTCTGCCCCACCATCTAACCTAACATTAAACTTGGTAAATCCTCAAAGTCAATCTACCAATTTTTCTGCTTCATTAGTTGGCTCGTTAGCATCCGGAAAATGTTGGCAAAATCTTGGTGAAACTGGCACTTGTACATATAGAGCAGACGTTACTTCTGCCATAAGTTCTTCAAACAGCAATGGTAATTACACATTAAATGTTACCGGATACCCTTCTACTGCACAACTTCAAGGACTAGATGGCTTTACTATGATAATTATATTTAGAGATTTAAACTCCAATCAAAATGGAACATTAGTAATTGATGATGGATTAGTTACAAGACAAACAGGAAACTCATTCTCACATACGATATCTAATTTTTCAGTTTGTGCAACCAGCAATGCAGCCGCTTTTATGACTGTTTCCGACTTGCAAAATAATGCACCAACCAACAATGTAACATTCAGGTACGGATCTACCAACCAATCTTATCCTAAAGAATTTTGGAATAATTTTTTAAACTCAACAACGGCAAGTTCCGGACAAACAGCAATAACATATAGCTTAAATACTGGAGGAAACCCTAACAATAATGGTGATTGTTATTCGGTTCACATGGCCGGTTATTACTATACAAATACAGTATGTGCAACATGCCCGCAAGCAGCATTTAACACGAATGCAAGCACACAAAATCCTTTATGTAACGCACAGTGCAATGGCTCAATACAATTAACCCCTTCGGGAGGGACGAGTCCATACACCTATAGATGGAATAATAATGCAACCACAAGCGCCAGAACATCTTTGTGTAGTGGTGTTTATTCTGTAAGTATAACAGATAATAGAGGATGTACTGTTACGAATACAATTACCGTAACGCAACCTGCTGTTTTAGGAGGAAGTATAACTGTGAGTAATGTTACATGCAATGGTTCAGGCAATGGTGGTGCAATAGCAAATGGAACAGGCGGCACACCAAACTATAATTTTAATTGGGGTTCAGGGTACACTACCAACAACTCCAATCCAAATTTAAATCCTGGAACATATACAGTAACAATAAGAGATGCTAACAATTGTACTACAAACAGAACCTACACTATTACACAGCCAACTGCAATTACAAGTACACTAAGCACAACCGGGGCAACTTGCAACGCTACTGCTACGGGTTCAGTTTCCGCTTCAACTAGTGGAGGTGTGCCAACTTATCAATATAATTGGGGTGCTGGATATACAACTTCTGCAAATCAATTAGGCGTCACAGCAGGAAACTATAATGTTATTATTAAAGATGCCAATAATTGCACTATTACAAAAAACTATACTATTACCGAACCTACTGCCATTAGTTCAACAATAACAGGAAATAATATTATTTGCAACGGACAAACCAATGGAAGTGCGACAATCTCCGCAAGCGGAAGTAATGGCGGATTCACCTATACCTGGAGTAACAGCACAGTGGGGAGTAGTGTAAATAATTTATCGGCAAATACTTACAGTGTTACTATCAGAGATAGCAAAGGTTGTACTAGCAGCAAATCTATAACAATAACACAACCTAGTGCCATTACTATTAGCTTAACCACACAGCAAGCGTATTGTGGGCAATCCAATGGAAGTATTAATTCATCAGTAACAGGAGGAAACAGCCCATACACCTTCGCGTGGAGCAATAGTGCGAACACTCAAAATATTAATAATGTATCGGGAGGAGCTTATACATTAGTAGTTACAGATGCAGGCGGTTGTACCAAACAAGCTTCCGCAACAGTAACCAACTCTACAGGAGGCACAGCAAACATTAGCAGCTCATCGAATGTTTCGTGCAACGGGGGCAGCAATGGCTCTGCAGTTGCAAGTATTACAGGCGGAACATTTCCATTTAGTTACACATGGAGCAATAATGTTTTCACACAAGCAAATAACAATCTAACTGCCGGAACATATACCGTAACGATTAGAGATGCAAACGGATGTTCTTCCCAAACCAGTGTTACAATAACTCAACCTTCTGCAATTAGCGCCACACTGAGTGCAGTTTCGTCAATCTGTACAGCAGCAAATGGATCTATAACTACTGCTGTTTCAGGAGGTGTGCCATCATACAGCTTTTTATGGAACAACTCATCAACTAACCAAAACATTAATTCATTGGCTTCAGGCACGTACACGGTTACAGTAAGAGATGCAAATAACTGTACAAAAAACTTCTCTGCAACAGTAAATAATACTGGTGCAGGAACAGCTAGTATTGTAAGTCAATCAAACATATTATGTTTTGGAGGAAACAATGGAATAGCAACTGCAACTATTACAGGCGGCACCAGCCCCTACAATTACAATTGGAGCAACTCCTCTACTTCAAACACTATTAATAACTTAACTGCCGGAGTATATACCTTAACTATTGGAGATGCAAACGGATGTTCTTCTCAAACATCTGTTACTATAACTCAACCGAGCCAACTATCAGGATCTATCACCTCTAACACTTTAAATTGCTTTGGAGATATAAACGGAACAGCAACTGCGCTGGGTTCCGGAGGTACAAATCCATACACATATTCGTGGAGCAACAGTTCAACACAACAAACAATAAGTGGAGTATCGGCAGGCTTCTACAGCGTATTGATTACAGACAATAATAACTGTACCACAACAAAAAATGTTACAATACTCCAACCTTCTGATATATCGGCAACAATTACATCTACTAACGTGTCATGCTTTGGAGGAAATAACGGAGCCTCTATTGCATCTGCCTCCGGAGGAACAAGCCCGTACAATTATTCCTGGAGCAACAATAATCTTACGCAAAACACAAATAATCTATCAGCTAATTTGTATTCTGTTATTGTTCTAGATAACAACGGCTGCTCTAAAAGCTTCTCCGTAAACATTACTCAACCGGCTGCATTATCTGCTACCTTAAATACCACTTCGTCTTCTTGCTTAAATAACAATGGCTCTATCTCAAGCGTTGTTAGCGGAGGTATTTCTCCATATACATATTCGTGGAGCAATAACGCTACAACATCCAGCATAAGTAACTTAACATCCAGTGTGTATAGCTTACAAATTACAGATGCCAATAATTGTAGTACATCATTTACTCAGACACTTTCCAATTCAGGAGCACCTAGCATTTCGATTCTTTCGCAAAACAATGTAAACTGCTTTGGATCTACAAATGGGTCGGCCTCCATTAGTGTTAGTGGCGGAAGTAACCCTTACACCTATTCTTGGAGCAATGGCAATAACACATCAATAGCAACGGGTTTAACAGCAAATACATACACAGTATTTGTTACGGATGCAGGCGGATGCTCTACCCAATCAACTATCACAATTACACAGCCCGGCAGCGCAATAACAGGAACGTTGCAAACATCCATTTCTTCTTGTGTCGGAAATACAAATGGAATAATAACATCAAACTTTTCTGGTGGAAGTATGCCATATAATTACTTATGGAATACAAGCGCTACAACTTCATCATTAAATAATCTTACAACTGGCGTTTATACGTTAACGCTCTCGGACAACAATGGATGTTCTTTACAATTATCAACATTACTAGGTGCTTCGGGCGGAGGAACTGCTTCTATTTCTGCTCAAAGCAATGTAAGTTGTTTTGGAGGCACCAATGGAAGCGCTACTGCAAGCGTAATTGGTGGTCTAGCTCCGTTTACATACAACTGGAGTACCAACAGCACCTCTAGTCAAATAAATAATTTAGCTCCGGGAAGCTACATAGTATTAACTACGGATGCAAATGGATGTACCTCGCTGGATACAGCTATTATAAGTCAACCTAATGCACCGCTATCTGCAACAGCTTCCATTACATCCTCTGTAACTTGTAACGGAGCAGCTAATGGAATAATTACTGTAGCTACCGCAGGAGGAACCTCCGGATATATTTACACGCTATCTCCCGGAAACACCATTAGCTTTAATGGCATTTTTAATGGAGTAGCGGCTGGGGCATACACTATTTTAGTTACTGATGCAAATGGATGTACATCCTCAGCAACTGCATTCGGCTCTATTATTATTCCACAGCCCAACCCAATAAATGTATCAGCCAATATTTCTGCTAATGCTAGTTGTTTCGGAACTGCAACAGGTATTATAAATGCATCAGCAAATGGAGGTGTTCCAAACTATCTATATTCACTTGCACCATCCGGGCAAACTTCAACTACAGGTATTTTCACAAACATAGTAGCCGGTACCTATACAGTAATTGTAACTGATAATGCAAACTGTACATCTACCAACAATGCAGTAGTTACAATAACTCAGCCAACAGCAATTACTTTTGCAGCAAATACAACTGTTACAAACGAATCGTGTCCTCAAACATTTGATGGATCTATAAATACTGTTGCATCTGGCGGTGCAGGCGGATTCTCTTACTCTCTGCTACCTGCAGGAGCAACCAATAACAATGGAACATTTTCGAATTTATCAGCAGGTTCTTATACCATAGTAGTTACAGACGCAACAAGTTGTACTGCAGTATCCCAAGCATTTGCAATAACAAACCAATCCGAAGGAAAGGTAATTGCGGAAAACGATGAAACTAGTGTTGAATTTAACACCTCTGCATCAATTGATATTTCGGCAAACGACACAACATCCAATGCAACCATTACAATTGTGCAAAACCCTATAAATGGAAGCATTATAAGTATTTCAAATGGGGTTGTTAATTACAAACCAAACGAAGGATTTTCGGGAAATGATTCATTAACGTATGTAGTTTGCGACCAATTTTGCACACTTGCATGTGATACAGCAAAAGTGTATTTAAATGTCCTACCTGAATTAATTTTCTCTATTCCAAATGGATTTAGCCCTGATGGTGATGGTATAAACGACAAATTTGTTATAAAAAATATCGACCGCTTTGGAGACAACAAATTAGAAATTTACAACAGATGGGGGGTATTAATTTTTGAAGCATCTTCTTATAAAAACGAATGGGATGGCACTACTAATAATAGTAGTGCAGTTGTATTAGGTGATGGTAAAGTTGTTTCCGGAACCTATTATTACGTATTAACATTAAAAGACAACAATGAAATTCACAAAGGCTATTTGGAAATACGTAGATAAAAAGAGGGTACCCAAAAACATCCAATTACACTAACAGTCTAATTATTAGCATAATAATTAGAACATTCTTCATTCCTCAACCAGTTTTATTATCTTAGCAACTCAAAATTTAAACAATGGAAAAAGTTGCAAAGAAAATTCAAATGGTAGACTTGAAAACTCAGTACGAAAAAATAAAAACTGAGGTGGATTCAGCCATTCAAAACGTAATAACAAATACTGCATTTATTAATGGCCCTGAAGTAAAAGCATTTGCAGATGAATTGGGTGCATTCTTGAATGCCAAACATGTAATTCCATGTGCAAATGGAACAGATGCATTACAAATAGCCATGATGGCGCTTGATTTAAAACCGGGAGATGAAGTCATCACTGCTAGTTTTACCTATGTTGCAACTGCCGAAGTAATAGCCCTTTTAGGCTTAACACCTGTATTAGTAGATGTATATCCAGACACATTTACGATTGACGTAAAAGCTGTTGAAAAGGCAATTACCCCTAAAACGAAAGCTATTGTGCCGGTTCATCTATTCGGACAATGTGCCGATATGGAACCATTGATGGAATTGGCTAAAAAGCACAACCTATATGTAATTGAAGATGTAGCACAAGCAATTGGTGCTGATTACAGTTTTAAAAATGGTACTAAACAAAAGGCAGGAACAATTGGAACTGTTGGATGCACCTCATTCTTCCCTTCAAAAAATTTGGGTTGTTACGGTGATGGTGGAGCTATGTACACCAATGATGAAGCATTGGCACAAAAAATAAGAATGATTGCAAATCACGGACAATCGGTACAATATGTTCACGATAGTATAGGTGTAAATTCTAGATTAGACAGTATTCAAGCTGCCATATTGAGAATTAAACTGCGCGACTTAAATAATTATGCTGCCGCCAGAAACAAGGCTGCAAACTACTACGATAAAGCATTTGCAAATAATCCAAAACTAACCACTCCGGCACGGGCAAAAAACTCTAATCACGTATTTCACCAATACACATTAGTTTTAAACGGTGTTGACAGAACAAAACTAAAAGACTTTTTAGCATCAAAAGATATACCTGCAATGATTTACTACCCTATTCCATTGCACATGCAAAAAGCGTATAAAAATGAACGATACAAACAAGGCGATTTTCCTGTTACAGAAAAACTTTGCGCATCAGTACTTTCGTTGCCAATGCACACAGAATTGGACGAAGAAACGTTGAAGTATATTACTGAAACGGTGTTGCAATTTGTCAATTAGTCTATTGGAAAATTAGTCAATGGATAATAGACGAAGCAATAAAATTATTGAATTAACATTCCAATTTTCGTTGGATATTATTCAAATTGTTGAAAAATTAGAGAGTAATAGAAAATATGTTATTGCCAACCAATTGCTAAAATCCGGAACCTCTATTGGCGCAAATGTAAGAGAATCGCAAAATGCAGAAAGCAAATCTGATTTTATCCATAAACTAAAAATTGCTCTAAAAGAGACAGATGAAACATTGTATTGGCTAGAATTAGTAAATGCTGCGTATAAGAATATTGACTCCACTAAACTAATTGAGGATTTGAAAATAATCGACAAAGTTTTGAGTAAAATTGTGAGCACAATTAAAAACAAGCAAAAAGAATCATTGTCTAATTAACTAATTGTCTAATTGATTAATCGAATAGTATGAACATAGCAGTTGTAGGAACAGGATATGTAGGATTGGTTACAGGAACCTGTTTAGCTGAAACAGGAAACAATGTAATATGCGTTGATATTAATGCTGAGAAAGTAAAAAAAATGCAGGAGGGTGTTGTACCTATTTACGAACCGCATTTAGATGTACTTTTCCATAGAAATATAAAAGCCGGAAGATTAACATTTACTACCAACTTAAAAGAGGCTATTGATAACTCTAAAATTATTTTTCTAGCTCTACCTACTCCTCCAGGCGAAGATGGATCTGCGGACTTAAGCTATATACTTGGTGTAGCAAATGATTTAGGTAAAATAATTACAGACTACAAAGTTGTTATTGATAAAAGCACAGTACCTGTTGGTACCGCAGACAAAGTACGTGAAGCTATTGCTAAACATACCAAGCAAGAGTTTGATGTTGTTTCAAATCCCGAATTTTTGCGCGAAGGGTTTGCTGTGGATGATTTCATGAAGCCCGACAGAGTTGTGGTTGGCACTAGCTCCAGCAAAGCAAAAAAAATACTAGAAGAATTATATAAACCTTTTGTGCGACAAGGAAATCCAATAATAATTATGGATGAGAAGTCAGCAGAACTTACCAAATATGCTGCCAATGCGTTCTTAGCTACTAAAATTACATTCATGAACGAGATTGCAAATTTATGCGAGAAAGTTGGTGCAGATGTAGATATGGTGCGTATAGGAATTGGATCTGATGATAGAATTGGAAAACGGTTTTTATTTCCGGGTATTGGTTATGGAGGAAGCTGCTTTCCAAAAGATGTGCAAGCACTTGCTAAATCGGCAGAAGATGTGAGTTATGATTTTAAAATTTTGGATGCTGTGATGGACGTAAACGAAAAACAAAAAACCGTTTTAGTCGAAAAAATAAAAGCCTATTTCAACAACAACTTAAAAGGAAAACATTTTGCACTGTGGGGTTTAGCATTTAAGCCTGATACAGACGATATTCGCGAAGCACCGGCATTATACATAATTGAAGCATTATTACACGCAGGAGCTACTATTTCTGCGTACGACCCGGAAGCAATGAAAAATGTACAAAATTTAATTGGGTCTAAAATTAATTACGCAACCGACCAATACGATGCTCTTAAAAATGCAGATGCACTTATTATTGCTACTGAATGGGGCCTATTCCGCACACCAGACTTTGAAAAAGTAACTTCGCTATTGAAAACAAAAACTATTTTCGATGGCCGTAATTTATACGGCATAGATCAAATGCGCGAGCAAGGGTATTATTACTGCAGTATTGGAAGGAATGTAGTTAGTTAAACAATTCATCACATGCATCAAAAAACAATAGAACAAGCCTGGAATAATCGAGAACTGCTAAAAGATGAAGCAGTACAAACTACCATAAGAGAAGTAATTGAGCAATTAGACAAAGGCTCATTGCGTGTAGCGGAACCTACTAATACTGGTTGGAAAGTAAACGAATGGATAAAGAAAGCTGTAATTCTATATTTTCCAATACAACAAATGGAAACTATGGAGGTGGGGCCATTAGAGTTTCATGATAAAATGAAATTGAAAAGAAATTACGCTTCTTTGGGGGTTCGTGTTGTTCCGCATGCTGTAGCGCGCTACGGTAGCTATTTAGCAAAAGGAGTAATACTGATGCCAAGCTACGTAAACATTGGCGCTTATGTGGATAGCGGCACCATGGTAGATACTTGGGCAACTGTTGGCTCTTGCGCTCAAATTGGCAAAGACGTTCATTTAAGCGGTGGAGTTGGAATTGGAGGAGT
>JAFLBG010000038.1 GCA_017303975.1 Bacteroidota bacterium | reverse complement strand
GTAAATAAGATGTTTAACGCAAAATTAATGGAGATATTTCATTTTTTTACTTGAGACTCAACTAAGATACTAAGGTTTAATTGGAACTACTATTTTGAGAAAATTAAAAATTATTAATTTTGCGGAGTATAGGTGGAGGTAGACCACACATGCAAAGTAATGTTTTACAAACATTAACATCTCGAAAAGCACAAAATCTAACCTGCAAAAATTTTGTTTCGAGGTGTAGCGCAGCCCGGTAGCGTACTTGCATGGGGTGCAAGTGGTCGCTGGTTCGAATCCAGTCACCTCGACAAAAAATTTGTATCATCCACTTTAAATAAAATGTGGGTGGTACAACTTTTTAATTTGTTTGAGCAAAAATGACTCTCTTTACAATCGGAATATTATCTTATTAGATTTACGTGTCCTACAAACGAGTGTAATTTCCCAAAAACATCTGTTATGTATGCTTTCCATACATAAACATCTTGTTGGGCTAATTTGTTACCCATATTTTGATATTTCCCATTCCATGGAATGGCCTTTTCTGGAGATTCAACTTTGCCGGAATTGTAGGTTTGTATTCCCCATCTATCAAAAATTATAAGTTGAAATTCTGATATACCAACACCAAATGCAAAAAAGTCATCGTTTATCATATCTCCATTAGGAGAAAACGAATTGGAAATAAAAAAGGAGAAGTCTTGCTTAACCTCAAAACACAATTCAGCAGTGTCTTTACATGAATATTCGTTAACGACAATTAGGCTAGCACAGTATACCCCTAAGTTTTGGTAATTGTAATATGGACTAGCATCGTTACTTGTGTTTGTAGTGTAGTTTGACGTGTCCCCAAAGTTCCATAGATAATTCGTTGCACCACTCGATTTGTTTATAAAATTTACTGTAGAGTAAATTATACTTGGACTTGTTGGATTAATAGTGAAATCGGCCGTAGGAAATGGACTTGCAAAAATAATTGTTGCATTTCCATTAGCAGTGCATAAATTTCCATCTATAACTTGCAACGTATAACTGCCAACTCCAAGTCCAGAAATTATATTAGAGGTTTCTCCATTTGACCAACTATAGTTGTAGTTGCCAACACCTCCAATTGTATTTGCGATAGCGCTCCCATCATTCATTATACATGAGGTAGGAGCGGTAGATATAGATAGTGTAATTGGATCTGGTTCTAAAACGACACTAGATATGTTGGCTGTACAGCCGTTTATGTCAGTAACTGTAAGTGTGTAATTGCCGCTGCTTAAAAGTGAGGCATTCTGATTTGTAGATGAATTACTCCAACTGTAAGAATACGTTGGAGTACCTCCACTAACACTAGCTGTAATTACTCCATCAGATCCTCCATTACACTGAACACTATCAACAGAAACTATTGTTGGGGTTAAAATAGGCGGCTCAATTATATCAATTGTATCTTTTACAATGCATCCTTGAGAATCCTTAATAGCGTATAAATATTTTCCATCACATACATTGCTTTTGGATGTAATACCTGGAGTTCCATCAAGTGTATAGGAGTATGGTAATTGGCCACCTATTGCAGATAAGTTTATAGAACCATCGCATAGCCCGTTGCATGTTGGGTTTGTGATAGAGCTTCCCGTTATATCAATAACAGGAGTGCAGGTTACACATGAGTTTGTTTGGAAATAAAGGCCTGTAGCATATATAGTATAACAATCTCCAGGGGCATCGACTCCAAACGTAGCTGAAGTTTGTCCTGCAGTAACAGAAGTTAAAACGGTATCAAAGTTCCAGAATTTTTTATTATAAACTGAGGTTATTCCATTTATAGTTCCTTGATATGTAGGCCCTGCGTTGGCTTGAACGTCCGAAACAATTAAAAAACCACGAGCATAACTTGAATTTCCACAAGCTACAAACCCAGTCATCATATCACTTCTAGATCCTCCGCTGCCATTTGTAATATTACCGTCTTCAATTACTAAGGTTGCATAATAACTTGCTTGTCTATCTCTATAAATAACTATTAAATTTACTCCATCCAACCAATAGTTAGGGTTGGTTACGCCTGTTATATCAATAGTGTAAACTCCATTACCAATAAATGATTGAGTAACATCAATTCTGTATGTTACTGTACCATCTTCACTCCAACATTTGTCACCTCCAGTTCCAGATATATGTGGTGCGTAGGAAATAGAATTATTACTTGGGTCTGTTATGGTTACTGTAGCATTATTAATAGACCCTTTGTATGACCCCCCAATCCACAAAAATGCCGTATCTAGGTATGTACACTCTGGCAGTGCAGATACTGTAAGCGTTGTTGGAAATCCGCTGCCCCCTCCCATACGATTAGTTGTTATTTTTGAATATTGAAAATAATTGAGCCCACATGCACTTTTATTGTAAATTATACCCAATGAACCAGACCCATCTTGAGTTTCTGGGGCATTGTACTTATTAGAAGAAACTATTCCGTTTTCTTTTTTTTGTGCAATGAGTGTAATTTGTGAGAAAATGAGTATGCAGACAAATAAAAATCGAAAATTCATATATGATACTAATTTAACCAAAAAAGACTATATATTCAATCTTTTAAAGTAGAACGAAGATTTAGCTTACAAACCCATTAATAGATTAACAATAATGCAAATTGACACATATAAATTTGAATAGCTTGTAAAAAACCAAAAACTGTGTTTTTTACATTAAAATTTATTTACTAAGTTTGCAGCCTTTAAAATAGTTTTCATTAGTAATAAATTGATTATTAAATATATATAACATGAACAATTCAATAATTTATGTAATTCCCGCTTTAGGGATTTTAGGATTAGTTGTAATGGCAATCAAATCGGCTTGGGTTAGTAAACAAGATGCCGGTGAAAAAAAAATGCAGGAGCTTGCAGGCTACATTGCCGATGGTGCCATGGCATTTTTAAAAGCAGAATGGAAAGTATTAAGTGTTTTTGTATTATTTGCCGCTATTCTTTTAGCGTATTCTGGAACAATACATGAAATCAATGGCAAACCAATTCATTCAAGTTGGATTATCTCTATTGCATTTATTATAGGTGCAGTTTTTTCAGCTACAGCAGGTTATATTGGAATGAAAGTGGCTACAAAGGCAAACGTACGTACTACGCAAGCTGCTCGTACTAGTCTTAAGCAAGCGCTTAAAGTTTCTTTTACAGGTGGTACCGTAATGGGATTAGGTGTTGCGGGACTAGCAGTATTGGGATTGGGAGGTTTGTTTATCGCTTTCCTTTCCATGTTTGCCAATTTAGGCGAAAACACAGTTAAAACTTCTATTGAGGTATTGACAGGATTCTCATTAGGGGCAGAATCAATAGCATTGTTTGCACGTGTTGGTGGAGGTATTTACACAAAAGCTGCCGATGTAGGAGCTGACTTAGTTGGTAAGGTAGAAGCCGGTATTCCGGAGGATGATGTGCGCAATCCGGCTACAATTGCAGATAACGTTGGCGATAATGTTGGGGATGTGGCTGGTATGGGGGCAGATTTGTTCGGTTCTTATGTTGCAACAATTTTATCAACAATGGTATTGGGGCAAGAAATTTTAGTAACAGACAATTTTGGAGGAATGTCTCCTATATTATTACCAATGATAATTTGTGGTTTAGGTATTGTGTTCTCTATTGTTGGAACTTGGTTTGTTACCATAAAAGATGAAAAATCTAATGTTCAAAATGCGTTGAACATGGGTAACTGGGCATCTATGTTATTAACAGTTTTAGCTTCCTATTTTGTAGTAATGTGGATGTTGCCTGATGGCGAAATCACATTGCGTTCCATTACATTCACCAAAATGGGTGTTTTTATGGCTATAGTTGTAGGTACCGTAGTTGGAGCTATTATGAGTATTATAACCGAATATTATACTGCAATGGGTAAAAAACCTGTATTGTCTATCATTCAACAATCGTCAACCGGACATGCTACTAATATTATTGCAGGTTTATCTGTTGGTATGAAATCAACGGTAATCCCAATTTTAACGTTAGCGGGCGGAATTATTTGTTCCTACTACTGTGCGGGATTATATGGTGTTGCTATTGCAGCAGCAGGTATGATGGCCACCACAGCAATGCAATTAGCTATTGATGCTTTTGGACCAATTGCTGATAACGCAGGTGGTATTGCAGAAATGAGTCAATTACCTCCTGAGGTTCGTGAACGTACTGATAATTTGGATGCTGTGGGTAATACAACTGCTGCTACCGGAAAAGGATTTGCAATTGCTTCAGCAGCTTTAACTTCTTTGGCATTATTTGCCGCGTTTGTTGGTATTGCAGGTATTGATGCTATTGATATTTATAAAGCACCTGTTTTAGCAGGTTTGTTTGTTGGTGGAATGATTCCATTTATATTTTCTGCACTATGTATTCAAGCGGTTGGTAAAGCTGCCATGGATATGGTACAAGAAGTTAGACGCCAATTCCGCGAAATACCTGGAATTATGGAGTATAAAGCAAAACCGGAGTACGAAAAATGTGTTGCTATTTCTACAAAAGCTTCTATCCGTGAAATGATTATGCCGGGTGCTATTGCTCTTATAACTCCTTTAATTGTTGGCTTTACTATGGGGCCTGAGGTATTAGGAGGTTTATTAGCCGGTGTTACAGTATCGGGTGTATTGATGGGAATTTTCCAATCTAATGCAGGTGGTGCTTGGGATAACGCAAAAAAATCGTTTGAAAAAGGAGTGCTTATCAATGGAGAAATGTTTTACAAAAAATCAGAACCACATAAAGCTTCTGTAACTGGAGATACCGTAGGGGATCCATTTAAAGATACTTCTGGTCCTTCTATGAACATCTTAATCAAATTGATGTCAATCGTTTCGTTAGTTATAGCTCCTTATATAGCACTTGATTCTAGCGCATGCTGCGAAAATCATGACGATGAGCAAACTGCGATAATGGAACAAATGAATGCTGTGCAAGATGGGGTTTATACCGCAGATGCTGCTACTAGTACAATTGAATGGGTGGGTAAAAAACCTACAGGAGAGCATAATGGAACTGTTAAGCTTGTGTCTGGTTCATGTAAAATTGAAAACGGAACAATTTCAACAGGTAGTTTCGTTATCGACATGGCTTCAATTATGAATTTAGATTTAGCAGATGCAGAAATGAATACAAAACTTGTTGGCCATCTTAAAAGTGCAGAATTTTTTGCTACTGACAGTTTTCCTACAGCTTCTTTTGTAGTAAAAGAATCTGCAAAAATGGAAGGAAACAAGCATCATGTTAAAGGTGATTTAACTATTAAAAATATTACTAATTCAGTGGAGTTTGATGCAACAATCGATTCAAGTAAGATGCTTTCAGCTTCGTTTGAAATAGACAGAACAAAATGGAATATTAAGTACAAATCCAAGTCTGTTTTTCCTGATTTAGCAGATAAATTTATTAATGATGAAATTGCAATTGCACTAACTTTGACATTACTAGATAACGCACAATAATCCTAATTGTATTTTTATTTTACGCCTGATTTCTCACATGAGTTATCAGGCGTTTTTGTTTACATATTGTAGTTCTTATCTGCGAAGTATTTGGAAATTAAATTTTTGTAAAAATAGACCCAAGTATTATTTTGAGAGGGAAGTTGACAAAATAAGTTTCATCAATTGCCGACAACCTAATAAAGTACGAATTTAAGCCATAATTTTGCGGTAGAGAAGCTCTATTTAGTTCAATGGCGATTTAGATACTTTTTATAGTTGAATCGTATAGTAAAATGATAAAATCGAAGTTTACTTTTAAAGCATATTTGGTTATATTCTTACTTGTATTATTGGTGGTTGTTGGTATTGTAACGCTTTTGTATGTTAATCCCAAAACGATAAACGACTTATTTCAATTAGAGATAGCAACAGTGTTAGTGGTTGCATTTTTATTCATAGCACTTTTATTTAACGAGCTAAGAACAAAAATTATACTAGTGGAAATTAGAAATGATTTTATTGAAAAGCGAAATTACATGCAACATAGCAAAACATTTAGATTTAAAGATTTTGATTCTTTTGCTACTTCTAAATTAAGTAGTGAAACAGATACATTTGAATATCTTTATTTGATTAGGGCAAATAAGAAAATTATCAAAATTTCGGAAACGTATCATTCAAATTATTCAGAATTAAAACAGGCAATTGCAAAGCATGTTAAATGTAATGGAGAAGTTGAATTTAGTTTTCTTGATGAAATTAAGGATGCTTTCTGGTAATAATAATTTTTAAAATGAAATACAAATGAATAAGATTTATTATCTCTCAAGCTGCTCAACCTGCATAAGAATTATAAAAGAATTGAATATCTCGACTAAGAATTTCATCTTGCAAGATATCAAAACACAAAAAATCACTCCGCAGCAATTGGAAGAGCTAATAGGGTTATCAGGTAGTTACGAAAGCCTATTCAGCAGGGTAGCTCTCAAATATCGTACACTAGGATTGAACGAAAAAAATCTTACCGAAAAAGAGTATTGTAGTTACATTTTGGAAGAATACACATTCTTAAAACGCCCTGTTTTACTTATCAATAACAAAATATTTATTGGCAACTCAAAAAATACAATTGCAGCTGCAAAAGCAGAATTGTCAGTTTAAGGATAACGAATTTAGCTAACCTCCAATAGTAATTTTAGATTTGTATCTTCTTACATTACCTCTGCCGTCTTTTACTAATAAATCGAAATTGTGAGTTCCTTTTTCAATACTTCCATCAAGCTCATGAAACAATAGATTTCTTTTTTGGTCATATTCAAACAAAATCCATTTCCCATCTATGTAGCCATCGTAATCTTTTATTCCGGTTGCGCCATCAAATGCTTTAAAACGAAGCAATTGTTTTGCATAAAAAGGTTTTCCGGCTTTTACATTTATCGATGTAACCGTAGGGGGCATTGTGTCAATTTTAAGTACAAAATTGCCAAAACTTCTTGTTTTGGCTACAATAAAACCATCTTTAAACTCGCCACCTTCGTTACTAATTTTCCCCTTGGTATCGCTATAGCTTATGTATAGTTTTTGTTTTAAGCTATCTGATAATGTAGTAGGAGCTTTTATCCCAATGGTGTAGTAGCTGTGAACAGGAATATCGTCCTTATGTATAGCATAAAGAGGCGAGAAGCATCCGGGAACGATACTTTTGGTTGCCGAAAATTGCAAGCGAATGTCTTCATATAATATGTTTGCTGGCATATCAATAAAAAAATCGTTGGTTTTAAAGGTGTTTGGCTCTTGCGCATAAAAAACCGCTACATGTTTATCCGAAACTATCTTTGGTTTTTCTTTAGGTATTTTCTGCCCTTTTAACAAAAAAGTTCTTTCGCTGGCATTGCCGCATATGTCAAAAGCTTTGTAGGTAATTACATACAGCGAGTCAGAATCAATATGCAGTATTCCATTATTTACAAGATTAGAGTATATTTTAAGCGGATTGTTTTTTACTAGATAGCTCCGTTGAATGTTGCGTCCTGTTCGTCTTTTTTCTGCATAATCTGTAAAACAATTAATAGCACGAGATTCGTCAAATCCAATTTTTTCCATAGTATGCTTGTAAATAAGTTTGTTGTTTACATGCAATTCTACAGAGTAGGTTCCGTTAACATGAGCAGAATTATCTTCACTATCTACAGTTTCTATTCCTAATCCAATATTTCCACAAACGGTAGCAAGTGGTTGAGTACCCATTTTTAAATAATTAGCAGTTAAAGGTTTGTTTAGTCCATTCACGTAGGAGTTTACATCCAACGGAAAAATAGTAATGTTTCCAATAAATGGTTTTTTGCAATCGTTTACTGCAATACCAAATAATTGAGGATTTATCGCTTTTTCTGTTTTTTCGTCTCTCATTTCAAAATGAAGGTGCGGTCCTTGTGAGCTACCCGTATTTCCGGAAAAAGCAACAATGTCTCCTTGTTTAACCGGAACTTCATCTTTACCCGGAAAAACATCTATTTCGAATGATTGCAGCTCATAATGCTTCTTTTTTACATATTCGGCCACAGCTCCATTAAAAGATTGTAGGTGGGCATACACAGAAACATATCCATTAGGGTGAGTTATATACAAAGCTTTGCCATAACCAACCGGAGATATTTTTATGCGAGAAACATATCCATCTGCCACCGAATAGATTTTTAATCCCTCTTGACTTAATGTTCTAATATCTAATCCGGCATGAAAATGATTGTTTCTTAATTCGCCAAAATTCCCTGCCAATTGCAAAGTTGTATCCAGTGGCGACCGAAAATAGTTTTTGGGGTAGGGGTCAGTTTGTGTTTTAAACGTAGCTACCCAAAAAAATACGAAACCAAGTGTAAATAATATTTTTTTTAAAGTCATAAATTGTTTTTAGCTTTACTTTAAATAAATCTAATCAAAAAACTGTTTTTCAGATGGTTAACTATGAAGATGTATTGTTTAAGACAACCTCTGTTTTATCCAAAATAGAAAAATTTATTTTTAACTACAACAAATTAAAAGATGACTACCTTAACTTGAGCAGCGAGCATCAAATACTTATTAACAAAATTGAAGAACAAAAAAAACAGATAGCTCAATTGGAGGAGAAAAATAAAGTGATTAAATTGGCTAATTATTTAAATGAAAAAGAGGTAAATACCTCAGAACTAAAAAAAACAATTAACGAACTAGTTCGTGAAATTGATAAAAGTATAGAGTTGTTTAATAAAGCTTAGGTAATCTAAGTATATATGGCAGATAATTCGATTCAGGTTAAAATTGCAAGTCGTGTTTATCCTATTACGGTAGCAAGACAGGAAGAAGAGTTGGTTATAACTAAAACTGTAGCAGCTATTGACGAGATGGTTAAAACCATTGAGCAAAGCTACTCTGTAAAAGATAAGCAAGATATTCTGGCAATGGCTGTATTTCAGTTTGCGAGCCAAAACATACAATTACAAGACAAAATTAAACAAGAATACCACGATTTATCTGTTAAATTAGAAGATATGGAGAGTTTTGTTTCCATACATCTAAATAAGTAATACAGGTACAATTCTCTATCCTTCTTATTTATTTCGCGTACTTCAAACTAAAAATTATGGATACAATAACAATGATAATAGTTGTTGCCGCCTCTATTATTGGAATAGGAATTGGCGTTGCAATTGCAGCAACTGTTTTGCGAAAATCGGTTTTGCGTAAAGCCGAACTTAAATTAGAAGAAGCCGAACTTAAGGCCGAAGCAATAAAAAACGATAAGATTTTACAGGCTAAAGAGAAATTTTTGCAGCTTAAAACAGAACATGAAAAGGTGATTAATGAAAAAAATCAACAAGTAAGTGTTGCCGAAAATCGTATTAAACAAAAAGAGTCTCAGTTATCCCAAAAATCAGAAGAGTTTCAGCGAAAGCAGCATGAGGTAGATACTATTAAAAACAACTTAAATGCGCAGCTAGAATTACTGAATAAGAAACAAGCAGAAGTAGATAAAGCGCACAAACGCCAAGTAGAACAGTTGGAAGTTATTTCGGGCTTATCTGCTGAAGATGCTAAAAATCAGTTGGTAGAATCGTTAAAAGCAGAAGCGAAAACGGATGCAATGTCGTACATAAAAGATATTGTAGATGAAGCCAAAATGACAGCTAACAAAGAAGCTAAAAAAATTGTTATCCAAACAATTCAACGTGTAGCTACCGAGCATGCGGTTGAAAACTCGGTAACTGTATTCAATATTGAAAATGATGAAATAAAAGGTCGAATTATTGGTCGTGAAGGACGCAACATTCGTGCCTTAGAAGCTGCTACCGGAATTGAAATAATTGTGGATGATACCCCAGAGGCAATTATTTTATCAGGTTTTGATCCTGTTAGAAGAGAAATTGCTCGTTTGGCATTACACCAGTTGGTTACAGATGGTCGTATTCATCCTGCTCGTATAGAGGAGGTGGTAGAAAAAGTGAAAAAACAAGTTGAAGAAGAAATTATTGAAACCGGTAAACGTACCACCATCGATTTAGGTATTCATGGTTTACATCCTGAATTGATAAGAATGGTAGGTAGAATGCGTTACCGTTCGTCATACGGACAAAATCTATTGCAGCACTCACGCGAGGTTGCTAATCTTTGTGCGTTAATGGCTACAGAGTTGGGCTTAAATGTAAAATTGGCTAAGCGCGCAGGATTATTACACGATATAGGAAAAGTACCTGATGACGAACCGGAATTGCCACATGCAATTTTAGGTATGAAGTTAGCAGAAAAATTCAAAGAAAATGCCGAAGTATGCAATGCTATTGGAGCGCATCACGATGAAGTAGAAATGAATACGCTTATCGCACCAATTATTCAAGTGTGTGATGCTATTTCTGGAGCTCGTCCTGGAGCCAGAAGAGAAATTGTTGAGCAATATATTAAGCGTATAAAGGATTTAGAAACGTTGGCTTTGTCTTACCAAGGAGTTGAGAAAACCTATGCAATTCAAGCAGGTAGAGAATTGCGTGTTATTGTAGGTAGTGAAAAAGTAAGCGATAAAGATGCCGAAAAATTAGCTTTTGATATTTCTCAAAAAATTCAAAACGAAATGACTTATCCCGGACAAGTAAAGGTTACAGTTATAAGAGAAACCAGAGCTGTAGGCTACGCTAAATAATAATAATAGTATAGTTTGTTATTCCCATAAAAACTGAATAACAGTAAGTATGCTTTGCATTGTAAGAAAAGGAAGTATAATATTCTCTTATGAATAATAATGAATCTGTAATACAATCCTTTTACCAAGCCTTTCAGAGCAGAGATTACAAGTCTATGCAAAATGTGTATGCAGATAACGCTGTTTTTTCTGATCCCGTCTTTCCGAGTTTAAATGCAGCAGAGGTTAAATCAATGTGGGAAATGTTTTGTGTAAATGGGAAAGATTTAAAAATAGAGTTTAGTAAAGTTTCTGCAACTGAAAATACGGGTAGTGCCGAATGGCTTGCTACTTATACGTTTTCAGCTACCGGCAAAAAAGTAAAAAATAGAATTACAGCCCATTTTCAATTTGAGAATGGCAAAATAGTGAAACATACAGATACATTTGACTTTTATAATTGGTCGAAACAAGCGTTGGGTTTTACCGGGTTGTTGTTGGGATGGACATCGTTTGTTAAAAATAAGGTACGAAAAACCGCACGCAAAAGTTTAATGTATTATACACAAAAAAAACATGGAGATAGGAAGAGTAAATAATCTAACAATTAAAAGAAAAGTAGAGTTTGGTTTTTATTTATTAGATGAAAAGGAAAACGAAGTCCTATTACCCAATAGATATGCACCTCCCGGGTGCGAAATAGGTCAAACAATCGATGTTTTTATTTATTTAGATTCAGAAGATAGGATTATTGCTACAACTGAAAAGCCATTTGCGCAGCTCGATAGTTTTGCATTTTTGAATGTGGTAGATGTAAATACTATTGGTGCTTTTTTAGATTGGGGGCTCCCCAAAAATTTACTAGTTCCGTTTAAAGAACAAAAGCATAAAATGGAAGTTGGCAAATCGTATGTTGTATTTATTTATTTAGATGATACTACTGGAAGAGTTGTTGCTTCTTCAAAACTGGATAAGTTTTTAGATAAAAAGCCAACTAAATTTGAGGAAAATCAAGAAGTTGATTTGCTTGTTTTTCAGCAGACTGATATGGGCTTTAAAGCCATTATTAACGATTCTCATCAAGGTGTATTATATAAAAACGAAGTATTTCAGTCTTTAAAATATGGCGATTCGGTAAAAGGATATATTTATAAAGTTCGCGAAGACGGAAAGATAGATTTAATACTACATAAACCAGGCTACGAAAAAATAGATAGTATTTCTAAACAAATACTAGATACACTGGCAAAATACAAGGGATTTATCGATTTAGACGATAATAGTTCTCCGGAAGATATTTACAGGGTGTTTAAAATAAGTAAAAAAACATATAAAAAGGCTATTGGTGCACTATACAAAGCTCGATTAATAACCATTGAGCAAAACGGCATTAAGATTGTTCGATAATTGATACAACTCATAAATGGCAAGAATACTAGCAATTGATTATGGTACCAAGCGAGTAGGGCTTGCTGTTACAGATAATTTGCAGATAATTGCTACTGGGCTTTCAACCATTCATAGTAAAGATGTAATAGCCTTTTTAAAAGACTATTTTAAAAAGGAACAAGTAGAGTGTGTAGTTGTGGGAGAGCCCAAACAACTAAATAATCAGAGTTCGGAATCGGCTAAATATATCGAACAATTTATTCGATTGTTTGCAAAAGAATTTCCTGAGATGCCTATAAAAAGGGTAGATGAACGATTTACGTCCAAAATAGCATCTAGAGCACTGGTAGAAGGAGCCTACAAAAAAAAGGACAGACAAAACAAAGCTCTTTTGGATGAAATGAGCGCAGTTATTATCTTGCAGTCGTATTTAGAAGCTAAAAAATAATGATACTACCTATTGTTGCATACGGAGATCCTGTTTTAAGAAAAAAGGCCGTAGATATTGAAAGTAACTATACTAATTTAAAAATACTTATTGCCGATATGCAAGAAACTATGCATGCGGCAAGTGGTGTAGGACTTGCAGCTCCGCAAATTGGGAAATCGATACGACTCTTTGTAATTGATGCAACTCCTTTTGGTGAAGATAAAGAGGATGATACCATAAGCAAAAAAGAACGTGAGTTTTTGAAAAAATTTAATAGAGTATTTATCAATGCACAAATAGAAGAGGAGCAGGGCACAGAATGGAAATTTAACGAGGGATGCCTCAGTATTCCTAAAATACGAGAAGACGTGCTTAGAAAACCAACTATTAAAATTACCTATTTAGACGAAAATTTTGAGGAACATACCGAAGAGTTTTCCGGCATAGCAGCACGCATAATTCAACATGAATATGATCATATTGATGGTAAATTATTTACCGACAGAATATCTCCTTTGAGAAGAAGGTTGTTGCAAGGCAAATTGACAAATATTTCGAAAGGAAAAGTAGATGTTGATTATAAAATGAAATTCCCGTTAAGATAGTTCTATTGGCGTTACCTAATTAACGTAACATGCCCAATAGCCTCCGTTTCCGAATTATTTATATCTAGGTATTTCATTTTCCAAACATACACGCCAACAGCTACATCTGCTCCGGTATTATTTATTTTCCCATTCCACCCGGTTAGTAAATCGTTGGTTTCAAAGATTAATTCGCCCCATCTATTGTATATTTTTATATCAATAGCCTTGCTGCCTGCATGTTTGGGAATCCATATATCATTTAGGTTATCGTTGTTGGGACTAAACGTATTTGCGGTAAATAGTGTAGGCTCTACTTGTATAAGTATTTCTTGGACTAAGGTATCGCAACAACTAGGTTGGTTACAGTTGCAAGACACCAATGTTACTGTATAAACCCCGGGCGATGTATAGTAAAATGTTGGGTCGGCCTCCGTTGAAGTAGAATTAGCCGCATCTCCAAAGCTCCATAAATAAGTTGTTGCGTTATCAGAAGTGTTTGTAAAATTTACTTTGGAGCTGTCTAACGTTACTTCTGAATAATCAGGTGTAAATGACGATTCTGTTGGCAAAACATTATTGGTAACAACAACTGTTTTGGTAATAATAGCCGTTGTGGTACAGTTTCCGTTAATTACAACTTTCGCCTTAGCTAAAAAAGTGTCGGTAACACAAGGGCAAACATTTAAAATAGCATTATTACTAACTAGTGCAGTGTCATTTCTCCACTCGTATTGTATTGCCACATCTGTTCCGTCAGGAGTAAATCGTTTTGCGTCATTTGTAGCGGTCCATTGGGTAGGATGATTTCTCCCAGGAACAATAAAGGCTACAGTACCTGCTGCATTTTGAATGCCTTCTACAGCTGCTCCGCTATTCCAGCCAGAACAGACATCTTTATCCCAAATATATATGTCTATCATATTTGTGGTTTCGTAAATTATGATTTGTTGTTTTGCATTTGTTACCCCAGGGCAGGTTGGATTTCCAAATATAGATGTTGAACCAAACATAGGAATATTATCCCATGTTACGGCAAACGCTCTAAAAGGAGCTGTCCCATACAATGCATATTTTATACTACCACCCTTGGAAACATCGATATCGTGAACCGGACCTAAGATGGAATTTCTCATGTCAGGCATGGCGGTACTGGAAGGTAACGGTGCAGAAAGAACATAGCTATTGAAGGTTCCCGCATTTGTCATGTCAAAATTTATTGTCCCATTTGAACTAATTAAGCACTGAGTGTAGCTAGTGCCAAAAAAACTAAAACAGAATCCTATATTAACTGGATTGCTAAATTCATCGTCAACTGTTCCTAAAATATTTGTTCCTGTTGTAGGAAATGGCGTAAATGGTATAGTTGAAATATTATAGCTAGTGGTTGTTTTTATAGGGAAAGATAATGACTGAGTATAGGATACTAAACATGATGGCTTACATGTAATATCTGTATCATTTACATTCTGTATCTCTGGTATATCAATAATTTGAGAATTAACTTTTGATAAAAACACCCAAAAGATAAACGTAAATAAGTAAATATGTCTATTTGTATATCTATGCATTGATTCTAATTTAACGTAATTATAACTTTCCAGCAACTTTTTCTCGCTCGTATTCTTTAATTAGTTGGTAATACCAAAACACACCAAAAGTATAGAGTGTTGCAGTAATAAGAAATATTACTGCATATTCCAAACCATTATCTCTAAAATACTTGAAAATACGAGAACTCACAAACCAACTACCAGACCATATAGCCGAAATAAGTGCACTTACTAATTCTCTATTATCTTTTCCTACATAACTCATGGTAACTTCCTATGTCATGGGACCAGCCATATTCATTAGCGGTTGGCGCAATAAATAACAAAAAGCAGCAATGTAAACCGAAATTGCTGTATAACTATAATATTGTGTGGTAGCCATAAACACAAGTGCTAAAACAGCTAACAATTGTGTTGTAGGTACTGCAATCCGATAACTCATGTTGTTTTTTATTTGAGGAACCAACATGGCGCCAAATACAACCAAAACCGATGCAAATGAACTTAGATAGGCAAAATTTGCTGTACTTACATGATGTACATTTGAGAAAAATAAACTTATAAATGGAATAGTCAATCCGGCTCCTAATGCTAACAGGCTAGTGGGAATAAGAGCTTTTGTTATCTTTTTCCAGTTGTAGGTTGTGGCATTAGAAGTTACATGTTCAACATTGTTTTCGGAGGTTGATTTAGAAATAAAATAAGTACTTATGTATCCAATGGCCGAAATACCTAAAAGTAGGTTGTGTTCCGAAAAAATTTGATTGTTTATTTTGTTTAGTGTTCCTATAAAAAAACCTCCAACAATACTGGCAATACTCCATGACGAAAAACTAAGTGCGATGCTTTCTGTTTTATTGTATTCGGTCGAATTTCTTAGAATAAATGGCAGCATTGCTATTTGTAAAAAAGCCAAAAATGAACCAAAGCAGAATTGTGAAACAGATATTAAAAGCGAAAGCTTGTGTTCTATTGCAATAATGTTAATAATGGCAAAGGTTGGCACACCAATCCCAGATATATAAAACAGTGGTTTTAGTTTTTTATTTTTTATGTAAAACCCGATTGGAAATGCTAGCAATAAAACGCCTAAAAATCGATATGAAATAAAACCTGCCGATAATCCATCGGTATATCCTACACTTTTTAAATACAAAGGTTGTATTGATACAAAGGAGGAATTGATAAGCTGTAGAAAAAAATCGGCAACAATGATATTGATAACCGGCTTGCTTACTTTTTTGTAATTTGTAACAATACTCTTTAACATAATTCAATACTCATTTACATGCCTTTTATTACAATGACCAAAATCTACACAAGTCTAATTGCAGTTTATTACACTTCTATATAAACTCCAATTTTATTTAGTACATAAAAAAGACTAGTTTTGCCTCGAATAGTACTTTACATAAAGGTATATTCTGAATAAATTAAAAATAATACAAATGAAAAAAATAGTTAACCTAATTAAACTTATCGTACTTGTTGGTTTTGCCTCTTGTTCTAATCCTTCAGAAACAGAAGTTAATCCGGAAATGCAAAAGCTTACAGAAGAAAACCAACGTTTAAAGGATGAGTCGACTAAAAAGGATGAAGAAATAGGCTCCTTTATTCAATCATTTAACGAGATACAGGCAAATCTTGATTTGATAAAAGAGCGCGAAAAGGTGGTTTCTAAAAACACAAGTGACCCGGAATTACAGAATACGAAACAGCAACAAATAGCAGATGATATTAATACGATAAATGAACTTATTACAAAGAATAAAGAGAAAATTGCTGTTTTAAATAAAAAACTAAAGAAGGCAAACCTACGTATTGATGAACTGGAAAAGATGGTTGCATCTCTTACAAAGCAAGTAGAAGCAAAAGATGCTGAAATTATTGCATTAAAAGAAGATTTAGAAAAAGCGAATAACGCCTATAAAGATTTGTTTAAAGAATACAATGCAAAGTTGGATGAAATTGATACCCAAACTAACAAAATGAATGTTGCCTTTTATGCTTTTGGTACCGCTAAAGAATTAAAAGAAAAAGGCGTAATAACCAAAGAAGGCGGATTTATTGGAATAGGAAAAGCTGAAAAATTGAGAGATGATTTCAATAAGGATTATTTTACTAAAATAGATGTAAGTGAAACCAATAATATTTTATTAGGTGTTAAAAAAGCGAAGATTATTACAACACACGCATCATCTAGTTACAAATTAGAAGGCTCTAAAGATAAGGTTGAGAAACTTTCTATTTTGAATGCAGAAGAATTTTGGAGTGCATCTAAATACTTGGTAATTGTAACCGAATAACCAACAATTTTATTTCATTTCTCTTAAGTAAGTTATTAAGTCGGTAGATTTTAGATCGGTAATACCAAGTGCACGTAGCATGGTTATTACTTGCCCTCTGTGAAATGTACTATGATTCATACAGTGCATAATAATACCAGATTTTTTATTGGTGTAAGATTCTCCTTTCGTGTTTTTGTAGCTTAAGGACGACTCCAAAAATTCAGATGTAAGTGTTTGTGCAAACTCAAAAAAATCTTGTGATGTTTTAGCAAAATCTGCAATACTTGGGTTTGTATATGCATTGGATGGTGGCCAAGCTAAGTCAACATTTTTTAACCTTGCCATCCAAATTAATTCAGCATCCCAAATATGATGAATTGTTTTTCGAATGGTATTAAAACTACTAGGAGTTTCGGTATCTAAAATTTTGCTGTCAATAGCTAAAAGTAAAATTCCTAATCTTTTGTTTGCCCATGCATTGTAGGCACATTGTTGTAAAAGAGTATTATCCATAAAAAATAGTTGACACGTACTTTAACCAATATTTTTTCTAAATGTTTAGTAATCCCAAAATTAAAATTTCTTGCTGAGTAATTAGTTAGAATAGTATATTTTTTAAAATTAAGGTGCGCAAGACTAATCGTTTTAGGCTTGTCATGTTTAAAAATGAGAAGGATTTTGCTAAAAGGTTATTCTCTTTACTTCCCAAAAATTTGAAATTCCGTTTTTTACTCCTACATTAGACTATATTTTAATCTTTTTTAAGATTAATAAATGGTCTAATGTATGTTTAACCTTAAACCTAAACTATGTATTTTAAGTCGAACATAAAATTTTTGCGAGAGCGAAAGAAGTTCTCGCAAGAGCTTACTGCTTCTGCGTTGGGTGTTAAAAGAACTACCTTAAATAACTACGAAAATGGATATGCCGAACCCAATTTACAGTTGCTAGTGGCTTTCTCCGAGTTTTATAGAATTTCAGTAGATACGCTTATCAATGTTGACTTATCCATTCGCTCCGAGAACCAGTTAGCGGAATTGGAATCGGGTAATGATTCGTACATGAAAGGTACAAAACTACGTGTATTAGCAACTACAATTGATAGCACCAATAAAGAAAATATTGAACTCGTAAACATAAAAGCAAAAGCAGGTTACACGCAAGGATATAACGATCCGGAGTTTGTAAGAACATTGCCAACTTTTCAATTACCTTTTTTATCTACTGAAAAAAAATATCGTACTTTTCAAATAGATGGCGATTCGATGCATCCAATACCTCATAATTCCTACATAACAGCCGAATTTGTTTCAAATTGGCACGAGGTAAAAGATGGTCATGCGTACATTGTTTTAACCCTTAATGAAGGAATTGTTTTTAAAGTGCTTTATAATCACGCCAGGTCGAAGAAAAAATTTTTGCTACACTCTTTAAATAAAGCATATAAACCCTATGAAGTAGCTATTTCGGATATAAAGGAAATATGGAAGTTTGTATATTATTCCAGTCCTGAATTACCCGAACCAATTATAGAAAAAGATGAGTTGGTAAATTCAGTTGCAAATTTGCAGCAGGATGTTTATAAGCTCATCGATAGAGTAGAAGCTAGTATGGATACTAAATAATTTACTTTCGCAGATTTTTAGTGTAGCTATTCATAAGTGCATTGTAAAATAGCTCTCCTTGCATGATGTAGCCTTTTCTACTGAAATGTAGTTTGTCTTTTGCACTTAGTCCGCTTAAACTCCATTGAGCCATAGAGCCATAGCCTCCCATTACAGCATGCAAATCCCAATATGCAATATTGTGTTTAGTGGCATACATTTTTATTGTGTTTTTGGCTTCTACCATATCGGGGTTTTTAATTCTTGCTCGCTTAATTTTTTTAAACGAATCTCCGGGTGTAGTAAGAAGCAGGGTAGTAGTTGGAATTTTATTGTTTATGTGTTGAATAAAAGTGTCAATTTGAGTGTAAAATATAGAATCGTTGAAACTAGCTGCAAATCCTTCGTTTGTGCCCATTGATACAATTACCAAATCGGGTTTAAGTTCTTTTAATTGCTCAAAAAAATATTCTGATTGGCTGTAATGTCTGTATTCTGCACCATTAACTCCAATTGAATGATACAAAATGCCTTTTTTTCCATTCTCTAAACTCATTCCATAAACCCGAATGCATTTAACCGTTTCAGTGTTCTTTTTTGGAGAGATAATAATATTCTTTACCGGTTTTGCAAATGCTATTTCTGAAGTAAAAGAACTAGATAAAGAGGAATCAGACTTAATTGTTCCTAACTCGCAATTAAAATCATCACAAACAGTAATATCAAAATAGCCGTTGCCTTTTTCGTGAAATAGGGTAAGCTTATTAAAACTGTAATCAAGTTTGTTTTTATCCCAAGTAGTATAGGTAATGCGTGCGTTTGAATCGGAGCTTTCAATTGTTATTCCTGCAATGCCCACCGGCAAAGGTTTTTCAGGAAACACATTTCTTTTTACATCCCAATGTGTATTGGTGGTGGTTTTGTAGCTGTAAGGTTCGTTGGTTCGAGCAGCCTTGTAAGGAAATACAAAGCCACGACCGGCATTTCCAAAATGCTGTTGAAGGTTTTCTCGCACTGTTCCCGAAAAATTATCTGCTTGAATATGGGAATCTCCAATATGTACAATAGTTACTTTATCTATTTTGCCTTCTTGCAAAAGTTTAAGTTTTTGAAAAAAAGGTAGCAGTGCTAACGAATCGTTAATTATTTTATTGGAATCTAACGCAATAAATGTATAGGTAGTGGCAATGGAATCAACTCTATTTTGGGAACTTGCCGGAAGATAAGACAGAGTAAAAAAGCCAACAATAAACAACGTAATTTTCATCATTACAAGGAGGCTTTAGTTGTTAGAGATGTTTCCACATTTTTCTTTTCGTTACTATCGTATTTTTCCATAAGATAGGTGTATAATAGTTCTGCTACTTTTTTAGCACCTCTAAAATTGAAATGAGTATAATCTTTATTGGCGAGTGCTGTATCTGCTTGAGCCCATTTTACCATGGAATTAGCGCCACCCATGCTTTGATATAAATTCCAAAAAGCACAATTTGTTTTTTGTGCAATTCGTTTTTGAGATTCTACTAATATTGGAATAGCTGGGTCTGTTGTATATACTCCGTTTTGTCTAATTGCTCTATCACTTGTACTAATAAGCAAAATACTGGTGTTGGGCATAGCTTTTTTAATATGGTTTATTACCTCAATCATTCCCTTTTCGTACCACGAATAATCTGTTACATTTTTGTTTACAACATTTATACCATATTGCAGTACAATTAAGTCGTAGTTCAAATAATTGTTCATCCCCGAAAAAACATCCGGGCTGATTTTAGTCAAAGGCATTCCGGAATTTCCTCTAAAAGAGAAATTATCCACAAAAATTCCACTATCGCTTTCCATGCTGAATCCATATATAGGAATAGCTTTTGAGCAATTGAAAGACGCTTTAACCGATGTTAAGCCCGAATTGGTGTTAATAATTGCTTCGTTTACGGTGTTTGTTCCGGAAAGCTTTATTGGCGTGTCGTTAAAGAACATATAGTTTTTGTCGCCACCTACACCATAGTACATTTTTATACTTTTGAAATTGTTTAAATGCGGCTGCTTAACAGCGGTATATTTCACCCAACTTCCCCAGTTATAAGAGCGAATGCTGTCCGCAGTTACTGGATTAGCAAGAGGTTCGAAGCCATACCCACTTATTCCTAATTTTGCTTTATTGGGGGCGTCCAATAGATTATACGTGCGCCAATTCTCCGAAAAGGTATGTATTACAGTCTGTCTAAATCCGGCCACGATAGATGTTATTGGAACGAATCCGATCCCATCTCCACCAAATTTATCTTGCAATAATTTTCGTAAATCTTGGGTTATCAAATCGCCTTCTATCATTGAATCGCCAAAGTAGCCAATACGAGCTTTCTTCTTCTTCGTTTTTATTTCGTTCAATGCTGTAAAAAAATAAGAAAGACTTGAAATGGAATCGGTAGTAAATTCAATAATTGTACAAGGATTTTCATCTCGTTCTTTTAATACATGTTTGAATTTTTTAATAATAGAATCTGTAAGAATAGTAGGAGTTGTAGGCGCTTTTGCTAATTGTCCTTTTAGAGTAATGTCAGAAAATAGGTTAATGGGTTTGATTGTAAATTTGTTTGCTTGGTATTCAAAAGGGAAAATAGAAAAAATGGTGAGTACTGCAGCTGCAATAAACACCAAAATACCTACTTCTAAAACTTTATTCTTAATCATACAAACACACTAAAAATAAACATAAATGAGATAGTAAATCTGCTATTGAAAAAATACTTATTTTTTGTACTGAAAAAGACATTGCTTAACTTATGTCCATAATTTATGGATAGCGCTCAACTCATTTTTACATACTTCCCAAACTTATCTACAACACAAGTAGCTCAGATAGAATTATTGGGTGAATTGTATGCCGATTGGAATCAAAAAATTAATGTAATATCAAGGGCTGATATTGATTTTTTTTATGAGCGACATGTACTACACTCCCTTGCTCTAGCAAAATTTATTTCATTTAAAAGTGAAACCTCCGTGTTGGATTTAGGAACCGGAGGTGGATTTCCTGGAATTCCGTTAGCTATACTATTTCCAAATGTAAAATTCCATTTAGTAGATTCAATTAATAAAAAAATAAAGGTAGTTTCCGAAGTGTCGTCTGCCTTAGGATTGACCAACTTAACTTGCGAGCATGGTAGAGTAGAGCAATTACAATCTAAGTACGACTTTGTGGTAACTCGTGCAGTGGCAGAATTTCAAATGTTAGTTAATTGGACGCGAGGAAAAATAAAACCAAATTCGTTTAATGAAATAAAAAATGGAATAATTGCATTGAAAGGAGGCGATTTAACTGAAGAATTAGCCGCCTTTACTAAAGTACGTGTGATTCCTATATCAGACTATTTTTCTGAACCTTTTTTTGAAACAAAAAAAATAGTGTATGCTTGATAATAATGCAAAAAGCATACTAAAAACGTTATTGTATTATGACATATTTAATTATCCACTCACACTGGATGAGATAGCGAATTATGTGTCAGACGAGTCTATTCTTGCAAAATCAATAGAAGAACTTAAAATTCAAAATTTGTTATTGTACAATTCTCCTTATTATGGATTGAATAATATGGAGGAGAATGTTAAAAGAAGAACCATTGCAAACGAATTTGCTGCGGCTATAATGCCTAAAGCTATTAAGTCGGCAAAAGTTATGGCGAAGTTTCCGTTTGTACAAGGAGTTTGTATTTCGGGTTCATTGTCTAAGAAATATTTTGACGAAAAATCGGATGTTGATTTTTTTATAATAACAAAACCTAATAGACTTTGGTTGTGTAGAACACTTCTAATGTTATATAAAAAAGTGTTTTTGTTTAATTCCAGAAAATACTTTTGTGCAAATTATTTTGTATCCGAAGAGAATTTGGAAATTCCTGATAAAAATATTTTTACTGCAGTGGAGATTGCAACTTTACTTCCCGTGCATAATTATGAACTATACAAGCAATTTTTCAATGCAAATAACTGGATAAGAGAATATTTTCCGAATAGTAAAGAATATTCAACCGAATATATTATTGACGGAAATACACTCAAAAGCAAGAAGTTCACGGAGTATTTACTCGGTTCGTACCTAGGAGAATTACTCGACAAGTTGGCTTTTAGGGTTACCATTTTTTATTGGAAAAGAAAATTTAAAAATTTTAATGAACAGGAGTTCGATTTGCACCTTCGCTCTAGAAAGAATGTATCGAAACATCATCCGCAAGGAATGCAAAAAAAAGTAATTGATTTGTATTCGAATAAAATTGCAGATTTTGAAAAGAAAGGCATCGTTATATCATGAGCACGATTTTAATTACACATTCTTATTTTTTGGAGTTTGATCCTAAGCAACTAAAGTTGGGGCAACCTTACCCTCCTTTAGCTACCTTGTATGCAGCATCTGTTGTAAGAAATTTAGGATATCAGGTTGAGTTTTTTGATACTATGTTTGAAAAATCTGCATTGCAAATAGAAGCAGTAATCAAAAAAAATTGCCCCGATTATTTAATTATATGCGATGATGGGTTTAACTATCTAACCAAAATGTGTCTTACCAATATGCGTGATGCCGCCTTTGAAATGGCAAAAATTGGTAAACGTTATGGTTGTAAGGTAATAATTTCAAGCTCAGATTCAACAGATCATTCAAATGAGTATTTAGATAATTCTGTCGATTATATAATAGTAGGAGAAGTAGAGCAAACATTGCAGGAGCTTCTTACTGCGTTAGAATTAAACAATAGTACCGAATCAATTCCCGGATTAATTTTTACTGCAAATAATAAACGTATTACAACTTCCAAAAGAGATGTTTTAAAGCAACTAGATAGTTTGCCAACTCCTGCATGGGATTTGGTTGATATGGAAATGTATAAATCCGTATGGTTAAAGAAGCACAACTACTTTTCTTTAAACTATGCCACTACACGTGGGTGTCCGTTTAAATGCAACTGGTGTGCAAAACCAATTTATGGGAACAGATACAATTGTCATTCTCCGTTAAGAGTTGTTACAGATTTAAAGTATCTGGTAGATAATTTTGGAGCTTCTCATTTTTGGTTTAGCGATGATATTTTTGGATTAAAACCGGGGTGGGTAAAAGAGTTTGCTGACTTGATTGAAAAATTCAACGTGAAAATTAAATTCAAAATTCAATCTCGTGTCGATTTGCTTTTAGAAGAAAATACTATAAAGTTGCTGGCAAAGGCTGGTTGCGATATAGTTTGGGTAGGAGCGGAGTCCGGTTCTCAAAAAATACTAGATGCCATGGATAAAGGAACAACCGTAGAGCAGATATATAATGCCACAAAATTGATGAAGTTACATGGCATTAAGCCCGCATTTTTTTTACAATTTGGATATTTAGGCGAAACGAAGGATGATATAAAGTTGACAATAAAAATGTTGGATGACTTGTTACCATTCGATATTGGAGCATCTGTTTCTTATCCATTGCCAGGCACAAAATTTTATGAAATGGTAAAGTCCGATTTGTATGCGAAATCAAATTGGACAGATTCCGATGAGCTGTTATTAATGTTTAAAAACACCTATAGTCCTTCGTTTTATAAGCAGCTTCATAGGTTTATTCATAAAAATTATAGAAAGCGACAAGCCATACAAAGTATTCAAGCAGCTATAGCAAATCCACTTAAAACTGATAGAGATAACATATACAAGGCATTTTCATATTTGTATTATCTTCCTACATCTTTTCTCGAAAAGATTAAACTAAGACTAATTAAGTAATGAAAAATGTAGAGCAGGCTTTTGATTTGTATGCTACTAATTATGACGAAGAGTTTACCTCTTCTTTTGTTGGTAAGGCTCAGAGAAATGTTGTTTATCATAATTTAAATTCAACGTTAGATAAAGAAAATGCAGTTTTAGAGGTTAATTGTGGAACAGGAGAAGATGCGTTATGGCTCTCGCCTAAAGTTAATTCAGTTATTGCAACCGATATTTCTGCTTCTATGATTAATACTGCAAAAATCAAGTTGCAAAAAACTCAGCTTGATAATGTGAAGTTGGAAATTTCTAGCTATGCTGATTTGTCAAAAAAATTTCTCCCCAATTCTTTTGATGTTGTATTTTCAAATTTTGGAGGATTAAATTGCATAGATGAACATGAGTTTATGCAAGCTATTGATGCAATGACTAAACTACTTAAACCCAAAGGCAAGCTTGTGTTTGTAATTATGGGACGTTTTTGCCTGGTGGAGTCTTTGTATTTCTTGTTTAAACTTAATTTAAAAAAAATATTTAGACGACTTTCTCGCTCCGGGATTAGCACTACAATTAATGATATTACATTCAATACTTATTATTATTCTCCTAAGAAAATAAAACAATTAACCGGTGCTAGTTTTAAAATGTTAAGGTTGAGAGGCGTTGGAATTTTACTTCCTCCATCTTATTTGAGCAATAAGTTTTCATCTAAACTCACAAATATAATTTATGGGGTTGATTTGTTTTTGAGTAGATTTAGTTGGTCAGCCTATATTAGCGACCATTATTATATTGAACTAGAAAAGACTAAGTAGTGAAAGTTATACTATCTCACGGATATTTTTTAGAGGAAGACCCAAAGGAAAAGGAAATAATGAAACCTTATCCTCCGTTGGGTATTTTGTATGTATCTGCTTTTTTAGACAAGAACAATATAGAGAATTCTGTATTCGACTCCACATTTTCTTCTTTTTCGCTATTTAAGGAACATTTACTTAAGGAAAAACCCAATATTCTTGCCTTGTATGTCAATCTAATGACAAAGGTAAACATTGTAAAAATTATTCGGTTTGTTAAATCAACCAAAGAATTGTCCGGAACTAAAATTATTTTAGGAGGACCGGAAGTACGTTATCATGCTGCTAATTTTTTAGCAGTAGGTGCAAACTTTATTGTTATTGGTGAAGGCGAAGAAACTATGTTAGAATTGGTAACTAAATTGGCAGATTCTTCTACAAATTACGAGAGTATAAAAAGTATTGCATTTTTAAATTCTGAAGGTACTATTGTTTATACCCCGGAAAGAGTTTTAATTAAAAATATAGATGAACTGTCTGTTCCTGCTAGACATAAAGTTGATTTAACAAACTACTTTAAAGCATGGGAGAGCAAACACGGTTATTCCGTGCTATCTGTTAGCACTATGAGAGGATGCCCTTACACCTGTAAATGGTGCAGCAGAGCTGTTTATGGGCAAACATATAGGCGCAGAAGTGCAAAATTAGTTGTTGATGAACTTGAATATTTAACTAAGCAATATGCAAGAAATACATTTTGGTTTGTAGATGATGTATTTACTGTAAGTCATAAATGGTTAGAGCAATTTAATAGTGAGATTAAAGCAAGAAATTTAAAAATAAAGTACGAATGCATTACACGTGCAGATAGAATGAATGAAGAAGTGATAAAATTGCTCCAATCATCCGGATGTTTTCGTGTTTGGATTGGTGCAGAAAGTGGTTCTCAGGATGTAATTGATAGAATGGATAGGCGTGTGAATGTAGAAAAAGTTAGAGAAATGATTCAGCTTACCAAAAAGTATTACGTTGAAGCCGGAACATTCATAATGCTTGGATATGAGGGAGAACAAGAAAAAGACATTATAGAAACTGCAAACCACTTAAAGAGTTCAAATCCGGATTATTATACAATAACGATTGCTTATCCTATAAAAGGAACTCCATTTTATACTGATACAGAACATAAATTTTTACAAAAACTTAATTGGGAAACAACTACAGATAGAGATATAGATTTTAAAAGAACCTATTCTCGAAAATATTATGATTATGCTGTTAGATGGGTTTATAACGAAGTAGCCGCAAACAAGGCAACGCGATTAAATGCCAGAGTTAGATTTATCTATGCTAAAACTAAATCATGGGTTCTACGATTTGCAATGCACTATGAAAAATTAAAAGGAGTATAGGTTTTTGTAAAATTTAATTCTCGAGTACCAATAAGCTATAATGGGCGGTGTAATTCTTTTTAAGGCAGATTTTATAGTGTTCTTGAAGCTTATGTCTGTGAATTCGAGAAGCAAATTTTTAATTTCATTTTTTTTCATTCCGTATTGTTCAAGTAATGTTGTGGCATTACTATAAAATCCAAGTGAAGCTAAAATAATTCCCGATTTAAGGAGTTTATCCTTATCTGGGTTACGTATTTTAGTAAAATCAAGAACATAAAATGCATCGCCATTCTGCATCATTTTTGGCTTTTCAACTACCTTGTTTCCAATTGCAAATTTGTTCTCTCTCTGCGCAATTTCCGGATAAAAATGACAGTCGATAAATTGATATCCATTGCTTCTTAAATAAATATCTAGTTCTGAAAAGTAATTTTGATTTTTATAAACAGGCGTAAATAAAACTTCTGATTTAATAATACTTATCTTCTTATTCTTAATGAGCTCCTCTGCACCTTTAATAATATCTAGCTCTGTGCCTTGCGTATCTAATTTTAAAAAATCGATGTTTTCAATTTTATTCTGACTTGCAATACTATCAATTGTACTTAAATCAACAGTAATAGTGGCTTTTGTGTCAATATTGCTTATCCAGGTTTTACTATTCGTTATTCTATTAAAATTGGTTTTAAAATTTTCGTTGTCCGGTTGCAGCAACGAACTCATACTGTGATGCGTTGCTTTGTAAAAAATACCCGTGCCAATTTTGTTTGACAATGCAATATTAAATAGCGTAGCCGATTTGAAATTATTCTCGCTGTATTTTTTTTCTAATAGTTCGTATGATTCTGGTTGTGGTTCAAATGCATAAATAGAAATATGTTTATGTAGGAGAGGTAAATCTATGAATCCACCACTTGCACCAACATCAAAAATGGTTATTGTTTTATTGGTGAGTAACTCAGAGTGTTTTTTCATCTTGTTTAGTATCGTTTTCTATATGCTTTACATATACTAATATTGCCATACTTATAAATACAAGGGAGGCCATTTTTTCTTCATCCATAAATCCGTTGAAAATGCCATGAACGAAATAAGTTGTAAGCCCTAATAAAGCAACAGTTGCAATAGATTTATTTTTACTGTCCTTGCATATATTAATTGTATTTATTCCTTGATACAAGATTACGATATATAGCAAGAGGTGAATTGCGAATCCTATGTACCCAGTTTCTGCGAAGTAGGAAAGGTAATCAGAATGTGCATTGCCTTTATTTCCGGTATAAGTGCTGGTGTAATTCATGTCTTCTTTGGCTTGAAAATCGCCATAAAAAAACTTGTATGTTCTGGGGCCATATCCAAATACGGGTTTGTTATTTCCCATTCTAATTGCGCAATTCCATCTGTTTACTCTTTCTTTATTGCTTACATCGGAAGTAACATTTGTAATTGATTTTACTTGTTGTTCTAAATCTTCTTTATTACTAATTGCTTTGTTGTCTTCTAAGTTTGTAACAATTGTATCGTAGTTAAATAGAACCACTATTGCAGAAGTAAATAGTAGCGCCAAAAATTGCTTGCCTGATATTCTTAGTTGTAGCAATATATAAAATACCAATGCTACTGCTAGACTTAACCAAGAAGCTCTAGAGAATGATAGATACTCCGCAACAAACAATAGAAATAAAATTAAGGGCGTGAAAACTTTAAAAAATTTACCTTCTGAATACTTACTTCTATTAAAATTAAAAGCGAGTAATGCAGGAAGTATAAAAGCGATGCAAGCACCGTATTCTGTGTGGTCGTTGTAAAAAGGTTTAGGCATTACATAAGCCGTCTTTTGAGAAAACCCAAATTGAGCATGGAAAATTAATCCATTAATTATAGGCAATATCAAACCTACAGCATAAATAAAGTAAAGTAGATATGGTTTTTGCTCCTTCTTTAGCCATAAAAAACCCAATGTAAAAAAGGCGCTTACATAGCAGAAACGGATAAACGTATATTTTAAAGAAACGGAGATTAACTCACTTGTTATAGAGCATATCAGCATCCAAATTACTTCTGCAAAAAGTAGTATTGTAATTGGGTTCTGAATTAGAATTTTCAAGTCATTCTTTAAAGAAAATAAATTGAAAAGAAGAATGAGCGTAAATATGCCAATTATAGGCTCTGTTGGAAGTTGCATTTGAGAGTCGCCTACCAATGTAATTCCAACAGATAATGGGATAATAAAAAATAAAAGCTTATACAGTTGACCTTTATTAGCTACAAACTGAGAAAAAATTAAAAAAATAAATCCTACAAAAAATATAGTGTACGTGTATAAATAATTTGATGTATAATAGCTATATATGCCAAGTAGCAATAATAAGAAGCAGGAAAGTGATAAGTACCACTTAAATGATATACGCTTAAAAAAATTCAACACTTTCTATACAGTTGTTTTGGTAAGAATAGTATAAACGTGCTTAAAATACAATCCTGCTAACATTAAAAATAGTGAACCGAAAAATCCAATAGCTGCTGTAAATCCTAGTAAAGGAAACACCTTTTTAAATAAAGGGGTAGGTTTATCAATTATATACAATTGAGGCACTTTTCTATTTTGAATATTCATGGCATTCTCGTATTTGCCTTTTAAATCATTTAAACGATTGTGTTCATTGATGTATTTTTGAGTTAGTGTTTCTAATTCCGTTTCTTGTTCCGGATTATCAACATGCCTGTCGCTACTCATTAATAATTGGGAGTTTACTAAAGCAACATTATTAATTTTGAGTGTTTTTCTGATGGTTAAAATTGCAGCTTTAAGAGAATCTACTTCAACCTTTTTTTTCTTGAGTTCACTTTCAAACGCAAATACAGCTTGTTGTGTATTTGTTTTATATATCCGTTGGCGCATTTGTTGCACGTATTCAAGCATATAGCTAATAATTTCAGCAGAAAAGTATGGATCGTGAGTTTCCGCAGATATTACTATGGACATAACCTTTGTTCTATTAGAAACAATACGCTTATCAAATTTTTCTGAAATTTTTGCTCTCCAATCGTATTCTGTTGTGTCAATTTCAAAATAGTTAATCAAATCAAATTTATTGATTACTGCAAATTTTAGCTCTTCGGAGGAAAGTAGTTGTAATAATCTATCTGCATCAATATCATAACCAAATTGAGGATTGTCAATTACTTGCTCAAAAGATATGCCGCTAGGTACAAAGAAAGATGTTTTTGCTAAATATCTAGGTCTAATAAGAAATGAGAAAGCGATAGCAAGTAGTGTACATCCAAGTACAGTAATAATAAGCAGTCTAAAGTTCTCTTTATATATGTTTTTTAGCAAATCCGAAGATGTTTTTTCATTAAATACACTCATAATTCATATTTTAGGTAAAAATAGCATTTTACATTGGGTCGATTGCATAAATTATTTAAATACTTAATACCCGCAATTTGTGCGTACTTCATATTTACTTTAAGTTATAGCAGTAAAGTAAAGTACACCAATTCCGACCCACAATTAACATTGCTTACTTCCCTGGCTTTATTAGAAAATGGAAGTATTGATTTGTACAATTACTTTCAAAAAAATCATCCGGATAGTTTTAGTGATGGTACTTGGAAGTACTCTTATTGGAAAAATGAAAAAAAAGTATATTACATATATCCACTTGGAACTTCTTTTTTGAGTATTCCATTTGTCGCCATTGCTAAGTATTGTGGGTATGATTTATCTTCTAAACAAGACGATGCTATTGTTCAATCCTTTATTTCATCTTGTTGTGTAGTAATTATATTTCTTCTTCTGTTTGCTATTTCAATAAACTATTTACCATTTTACTTATCACTTTTTACATCCATTTTGTTTGTATTAGGTACAACTATTATAAGTTCTATTGGTACAGCACTTTGGAGCTTTAATTATGAAACTATATTCCTTTTACTTATTGCAATTCATATTCAGAATCATTTTTCAAAGCAACAGAAACTCAATGGTATTTTACTAGGTATATATGTATTTATGGCTTGGTTTTGCCGCCCAAGTGCGCTTGTATTTTCGTTGATTTTAGGTTTGGCACTTTTGCTTTATGATATAAAGTGTGCTTTTAAATATGGAGGCACACTTCTTGTTTTATTTATACCGGTTGCATATTTCTCTTTAAAAAATTTCAATTTGATAGTGCCAATATATTATCATCCATTATTCTGGACACACATGACTTCTGATGATTCATTTGTAAATAAATTTTTTGCTGTTTTGTTTAGCCCGGCAAGAGGGCTGTTTATATATAGTCCATTTTTACTTGTTTCGTTTATTGGTTTGTTCTACAAATCCTTACGTAAAAATGTATTATATGTATTTTCTTTGAGTTGGTTTGTACTGCATACGCTAATGCTTGCTCGTCAGGCAAATTGGTGGGGAGGATGGTGTTATGGTCCACGCTTATTTACAGATGCATTGGTGCCGCTAGCCTTAATGTTTGTATTGTCATTGACTAAGGTGTCAATTAAAAACACATCAACTTTCATATTACTAATATTTATTTTTTTGGGTATTTACAGTACTTATTCTCATTCTGTACAGGGTATAAATAATAAGTATAGTGTAAAGTGGAATGACAATCCTCAGATTGACTACCATACTGATTTTTATACATGGAATTGGGATTATCCGCAATTTTGTGCTGATTCAATAGCAAACTTGAAGAAGAAAAATGAATTTAATATTCTTACAAGGATTGACAAAGGGTATTTAAAGTTGCCTAAAGGAGCTGTTGTTGTTGTTAAAAACGACAATGATTTTGTCCGAGATATCGTTTCTAAAATCAATCAGGATAGAATATTTAAGGATATTCTTATTACAACTAACAAAGATGATATTCATCGTTATACTAATAACTCTTTTTATATAACTCCTGATTTATACGATGATTTTAAAAATAATTTGAGCTATACATCTCAAGTTTCTACTCATGCTATTACTTTGGCTGACTATCTAAAGAAGAATAAAGAGCATCACATTTTTTTGGTTACAAAGTTTGATATTTTTAAAAACATGTCAGTTGAAACAAAAAAATATTTAGATTCTACCGGTGCATTGCTTACTAAATTATATGTAGGAGAAGGCTACGCACTCCATCTATTTAACGGGAAGAAAATAGAGGAAACAAGAATGATTAATCATTTGCCAGCAGAGTTAAATACTAAGTTAAATGGCAGTAGTATAGACTTGCTCTCAGATGGCTATTCGAAAGCATCTATAAAAGTTAACCAAAAGGAGTTTAGTTATATGGATGGAGGTATAAATGTTGTATGTGTAAACGAATTGGGAAAAGTAGTTGATAGAGCTCGATTTAATACATATTATGCTGATGTAGAGTATATGTATTTGTTCAGATTTGAATTATACAATTAGCTTATTTTTTGTAGAAGGTAGTTTGGATTTGTCATTACAACCTTATATTTATTATTCTTTTTTATCGTTTTCATCATTTTCGAACTTCCAAAATTATATGCATCTGCAGAATCATCAAGTAATATAAATCCTTTTGGAAGAAGTATTTTGTCAACGTTTTCAAAGTCCGCATAAGCTGCGGTTTCAGAGTGGTCGCCATCGATATAAGCAAATGCAATTTTACCTCCTAGTTTAATATCTCTTCCAAATACATCTTTAGCTGTTTGGCCTAAAGCCCAATTTTTGAAAAAAGTATTTGATGTTGAATGTATTGAATATGGAAGGTTCTCTTTACTTAATAAAAGTGTAGCATTTATGAAAGACTGTTTAATATAATTCATATAATCAACTCTTTTAATGTCATCTCTTCCATCAATAGTTTCCAGTATTGCTTTGATTGTATCTTCATAACCCTCGTAAACCCATGCATCACAAGAAAAAAAAGTATTTTCTTTTTTGTATTTTCTTAGTAAATAGCAAATTAAATTTGTAGACAATCCACCATAAGATCCAATTTCTAAAATTGCCCCTTCATTTGGAAGGTTCTTCATTATATAATCAAGCAAATAGATATTTCCTTCGTTCAGCATTCCTTCTCCAATTACCGAACATCGTAACCGCTTTATGAAATTGTCTGTAGGGATACTTTGGGATTTGGCAGCAAATATCTTTGAGATAAAGGTCATATAATACGTAAGTTAAAATCTAAAATAAATAAAAGGATAAAAGCCGGATTGGGTTATATAGCTTAGTGAAATTACAAATAAGATACAAGATGAAATAGTAAGTAAGATATTTAAACTATTTTCTTTTACTTCAGTATAGAATATGTTTTGTAATTGCTTACCAAATTTGAAAAATCCCCAAAAGGAAAATATAATTGCAAGAAAAAACGGAATCCAAAAGTCTATTTCCGGAAAAATAAAACTGTTGTTATTTGAAAAGAATAATGCTTTGTAATAGTCAAATGCCTCACTAATATTGTCAATTCTAAATAGAACAGAGCCAAATGCAATCAGAATGAATGTCAAAATTACCTTAGGAAATGAATCCGAATGTTCTTTTTTTATAAATAAACGTTCCATTACTAACAATGACCCATGATAAATACCCCAAAGAATAAAACACCACGAGCCTTTATGCCACAATCCGGATAGAATAAACACAATCCAAAGATTTAAATAAGTTCTTCCAGTCCCTTTTTGGTTGCCTCCCAATGGAATGTAAATATAATTTTTCATCCACTTTCCTAAGGTTATATGCCAACGTCTCCAAAATTCGGTTATGCTCGTTGAGATATATGGATTATCAAAATTTTCAGGAAACTTAAATCCAATCATTCTTCCAAGACCAATTGCCATATCGCTGTAGCCGGAAAAATCGAAGTATATTTGAAAAGTATATGCAATTATACCCAACCATGCGGTAGGGCCATCGAGTTCTGTAGGATTTATATAAAATATTTTATCTACATAATAATATGCCAACTGATTTGCGATGAGTTCCTTTTTAGAAAGTCCAAGGCAAAACCGATAAAATCCATTTAATCTATTTTGTGTTGTTTCAAAGCTGCTTCTGTCCTCAATTTGGCTAGCAATCTCACTATACCTTATAATTGGACCTGCCACCATTTTAGGAAATAATAGGATGTACAAAAGATAATCCGAAAAATTTTGTTGTGGCTTATGTTCTTTTCTATATACGTCAACTACATAAGTTATTGTTTCAAATGTATAAAAAGAGATACCCAACGGAAGTAAATAGCTAATATAGCTCAGTTCGCCTACACCCAATGGTTTTAAGACATAATTGAAACTTTCTATAAAAAAATTGAAATATTTAAAATATACCAATAAGCCAATATTGATGGAGATTGAAGCAACCAAAAAAATTGTTCTTTTCGTTGAGCTTTCTATTCTGCTCATTGCATTTACCAAATGAAAATCCAGAAAAGTGGTAAATAGAATTGCGAAAATAAATTTAGGTTCAGACCATGCGTAAAACAAAATGCTTACAAACAGCAGATATTTATTTCTCCATTGCTTTTTCTCCAAAAGATATAGCAGAAGAAAAATAGGAAATATCCATACAAGAAATAGACTACTATTGAGTTCCATTGTTTGTTCTATAACTTTGTTCAATAATATACTTAGCGTCCAGATAAAGCATCGAATCAATTGATATGTTTTTTGCAATTGCTTTTTCCTTTATCAATTTTATCCACGGAGGATCATTCTTAATATCATACATTTTAATTGCAACATCTAGAGGAATTGCGGTTCCGGATAGTGTTTTATTCTTAAATAGAGCAGAATAGGCATCTTCAATAAAATTCCAACTATATTCAGACAAATTAGCATCGGTCATCATAATCATTATAGTGTTTACACTCGAAAGTAGCTTTAACTTATTTACGGTAGTAATGTCTTTAGAAGGTTCACAGCTATTGGGATAAAGCTGTTTATTGTAATACAAAAAATCAAACTGTTTAAATACCTTTTCTGACATTCCTGATATTGGAAGTGTCCAGTTGTAACTGTCTGCAACGCTTAAAACATGTAACTTTCTATCTTCATTATTTTTATTGTAGGAAAGCGTTGGGTATGCCATAGGTATATTCTTGGGGCCATATAACAAATTCATTCCTAATCCAACATCTTGATCAACCTCATTTAATGAGTCAGATATTCTAATGTTATCAAAACTAATATGTGGCAAACTTAATTTGTGGAGTTGTTCTGTATACCTAATTATAGAGTCGGCTGCTAATAATGCACCATACGTACTCCAATGAATTCCATTTTTGGGAAATAATGGGTATGAAGTTGTTTTTTTTAATGCAAAGAACCACTTCTTAAAATCAATGTGATTTATGTTAAATTCTTTCAAATAGGATGAAAAATACTGATAGTTTGTTTTACCAATATTTTTTAAATAGAAATCCGGAATGTATTCATTGTAAAACGAAGCCTTTCCGGGTGCCAATACAATAAATAGTTTAATATTATACTTTGAAAGTGAATCCTGAAGTTGTTTTGTTTTTTGTAGCATGTATTTTATTGAATCTTCTCCAATAAAATCTTGCCCGGTATGAGCATAAATATATTTCTTATCTAATAAATAGTTGTTTTTTCCCACAATAACGGCATTCGCATATGATTTAGAATAAAGCCAATACCCAATTTGATGATGCAAGCGAATAAGAGTACTTCTAAATCCAATATTCTCATGAATCCATTTAGAATAGTTGCGCTGATAAGAACCTGTTAATAAGCTATCTATTTTAAATCTAGGTTTTGAAGCTTTTGTAAATGATCCATATAAGGGTTTCTCTTCAACAAACGGAGCAATTTGTTGAAGCAGAGAAATAGATAAAACTATTAGTATGAGTGATAATAGAAACTTATTTATCATTAATTGAAGTAATATTAATTAAATTTATCTTAATAATTATTCAAAACTGACCTGTGTCTATTTTATTTTTTAATCCATTAGCAACTAAGCATAACCCAAGAATTCCCAATAGTATTCTGCAAATTGCAGCTTCAATTGAAGGCAGATACGATTGGCGTTTTGTAGATGGAAATATAGATCAAGAGCCTTGGGATAAGATAGAAAACTACCTTGCTAATAATAACATAAAGTATTTTTCTTGTACGGTAATGCCGGGTCCTCAATTAAGACAAGCTATACCGATCTCAAAAAAAATAAGACAGCTTTATCCCAATATTAAGATTATATGGGGTGGATACTTTCCTTCAAATCATTCTATAGTGGTTTTAGATAGTGGTTTTGTAGATGTAATCGTAAATGGAATGGGAGATAAGTCTTTTCCAAAGCTTATTGATGCAATGGAAACCAATTCTTTATTTGATGGAATACCGAATTTGATTTACAAAAAAGATAACATTCTTTTTACAACTAAGAAAGATGAGATTTATAATTTAGACGAACTCCCAAAACTTCCGTACGAAAAACTAAATAATTTTTATCCAATTGGAAGATATTTAGCTAAAACATATTTAGGAACAAAAACAATAGCTTACCACAGTAGTTTTGGTTGTCCGTTTACGTGCTCTTTTTGCGCTGTAGTGCCAATATATAATGCGAGATGGAAGGGGAAATCAGCAGAAGCTATTTTTCAAGATATACTTTATTTGAAAAACAGATTTGATGGAAATGCAATTGAATTTCACGACAATAATTTTTTTGTTTCCGAGAAACGTGTTATAGAGTTTTCTAAACTAGTTAAAGATCATAATATAGTTTGGTGGGGAGAAGGGAGAATAGACACCATAGATAAGTATAAAGACGAAACTCTCTTCCTAATGAAGGAATCCGGATGCAAGATGATTTTTTTTGGTGCAGAAACCGGCAATGATAAGTTGCTTAAAAAAATGGATAAAGGAGGAATTCAAACTCGAGAACAAATTAAATCGTTTGCAGCACGACTAAAAAAATTGATATTATTCCGGAATACTCCTTTGTTCTTGGCTTTCCATCCGATAAAGAAAAGGAAGTATTTGAAGCAATTTTAGACGAAATTAATTTTATTCGAGAGGTTAAAGAAATTAATCCT